>NZ_JBSXMU010000168.1:0-5969 GCF_054073225.1 Teichococcus aerofrigidensis | reverse complement strand
CGACCGGCATGCGGGCGGGGTCGAGGCCGAGCAGCGCCTTCATGGCGCCGAGCGCGCGGCCGTCCTGCAGCCGCCGTGCCGGGCCGCCGGCCGCCTCGTCCGGCCTCTCGCCCGGCCCCCCGCCCGGCCCCTGGATCAGGCCGCGCCAGAGGCGCACCGCCGTCTCGCGCGCCAGCGGCGTCGCCAGCATGAAGGCCTCGGCGCAGGTCTCGGTGTCGCAGCCGAGCCCCTCGGCCATGGCGGCGTAGGTGGCGATGTCCTCCTCCTCCAGGGCCAGGGGGATGAAGGGGGAGACGGGGGGGATGGCCATGGACGGTTTCTCCGGGGATGGGGTGATCAGAGGTAGTTGACCAGGCTCAGCTGATTGAGCCGGGCGGTGACCGAATAGGTGGCGTTGAGCTGCAGCTCGAGGGCGGAGACGCGGTCGGCGATGGTGTAGTAGTCGACCGTCTCGAGGTCGTTGATCTGCGCCGTCGCCGCGGCGATCGCCCTGTCCTGGATCTCGGCGACGCTCTCGAGCCGCGCCTGCTTGATGCCGAGCACGCCGGAGAGGGTGGTGAGCTGGCTCTGCGCGCCGCGCATCAGCGCGCCGGCCTGGTCGAGCAGGCCGCGCCGCGCCGCCTCGCTGAGCTGGCTGTCCGGCGCGTCCAGGGTGGAGAGCAGGGCGAGCGACTGGAAGGCGTCGCGGAAGGCCTGGTTGTCGGCGCGGACGTCATAGCTCAGCGTCTCGCCGGCGCCGATGCGGACCTGCGTCGGCCGGCCGTCGCCGGTCCGGCTGTCCGCGCCGTAGACCAGGCCGTAGAAGGCCGGCGGCTGGGTCGTGGCATCGCCGTCGCCATCGGCATCGGCATCCTCGAACAGCGCCCGGACATCGGCCATCAGCGCCCCGGCCTCGTCCGCGTCGAGCGGGCCGCCGCCGCCGACGGCGCCATCGAGCAGGGACTGCACCTGGGCGAGCAGGCCGGCGGGCGCGGCCACCGGCGGCGCGGCGCTGTCGGTGCCGGCAAAGACGTTCTGCTGGTCGAAGCGGGTGTTCAGCAGGCCGACGAGGCTCTCGAGCGCGCCGCGCGCGGCCGCGGCCAGGGTGGCATAGCCATCGCCCTCCAGCGCCTCGGCCTGCAGGATCTGCGTCGAGATCTCCTGCATCACCGTGCCGGCATTGCCGAGCGCGGTCTGCATGGTGGCCAGCCGCAGCCCGGCCTGGCTGGCGACGCTCTTCAGCGAGGCGCCCTGCTGCACCTCGCCGTGCAGTTTGTAGAGCAGCGAGGCGCCGACGCCCATCTCGCGCGCCGGATCGGCCTTCCTGCCCGAGGACATCTCGGCGGTCAGCCGGGCCAGCTCGATCTTCATCTGGGTCAGGTCGGCCTGGCGGCCGATGGCCATGCCGCTGCCCGAAACACGGTTGTCCATGGTGTTCTCCCTCCGCTCCGGCTCACCGGATCTCGGACAGTTCCTTCAGCATGTCGGAGACGGCCTGGATGACCTGCACCGTGGCGGCATAGGTCTGCTGCACGACCAGCAGGCGCATCGTCTCGTCATCCACATTCACGGCGGTCTTGTTGGCCAGGCTCTCGCGCGCCTGCAGCGCCTGGCTGGCGCGGCTCTCGGCGCGGTCGGTCCAGACCGCGCGGGCGCTCTGCATCAGCCCCGCCACCTGGGCGGCGGCCGTCGGCAGGCTCATCGTGCCGGGCAGGCCGCCGCTGCTGTCGTAGCTGCGGTTCTCCTCGATCCCGGACAGGGCGCGGAGGACGAAGCTGTTGTCCGTGGCCTGGCCCGGGCTCGTCGCCTGCATGCCGTCGCGCAGGCGCCACAGCGCGCCGCCCTGCTCGGGATCGGCCTGCGTGTTGAGGCGGATGTCGCGGGCGAGGCCGCGGACGTCATCGCCGCCGGCGAGCGCCACGGGCGGGCTGCCGCCGGTGGTGAAGAGGCCGGCCGCGGTGCCGGAGAGGGTGGTGTCGGCCTCCTGGAAGGCCGTGACCAGCGCGCCGGCCGTCTGGTCCAGCATGGCGGCGAAGCCCGGCAGGGTCCTGTCGCGCAGCGTCAGCGAGGCGGCCAGCGAGCCGCTCTCCGAGACGCGCAGCGCCTGGCCGTTGACGGTGACGCCGGCCAGGCCGGTCGCCGTCGCGGAGATCACCGGCGTGTGGGTGAAGCGCAGGGGGTGCGCGGTGGTGCTGTCGAGCAGCGTGTTGCCGCCATCGGTCATCACGATCAGCCGGCCGGGGCCGTTGTCGTGCACCTGGATCGGCACCACCTTGCCGATCCCGGCCAGCAGCACGTCGCGCCGGTCCTCGTACTCGGCCGTCGAGGCGCCGCGCGCGGCCGCCTGGGCCATCTGCCGGTCGTTCTCGGCCAGATTGGCCAGGGCGGTGTTCACCGTCTCGACATCGCGCGCCACGGCGAGGTCGGCCGCGGCCCGGCCATCGGCCAGGGCGGCGTCGAGCCCGTGCAGCGTGTCGAGCAGGTTCTGCGCCGTGGCCAGGACCTGGCTCTGCGCCACGGCGTCGTCCGGGCTGCCGGAGAGGAAGTCGAGCGCGTCCTGGAAGGCGCCGAGGCGGCTCGGCAGGGAGGTCTCGTCCGCCGGCTGGCCGACGGTCTTGTTGTAGACCTCCAGCGTGCCCTGCATGCGGTCGGCATAGGCCTCGGCCGCGTCGGCGGCGCGCGAGGCGGCGGCGAGGGCGGCATCGGCGGCGCGCTGCGCGACGCCGGTCTCGACGCCGGCGCCGCCGCCGGCCACCAGCTTCTCGCCGCGCGGCAGCTCGCGCCGCACATAGCCATCCGTGTTGGCGTTGGCGATGTTGTTGGCGATCAGCGCGGCGTTGCGCTGCTCGGCGGCCAGCGAGGAGAGGGCGGTGGAGAGGGCGCCTTGCAGGCTCATGATCCGGCTTCCGCGTCAGGGAGGGAGGGCGGCGGGGAGAGGCCCGCCGCCGCGGGCTCAGCGCTTGAGGTTGGTCGCCTCTTCCAGCATCTGGTCGGCGGTGCGCACCACCGAGGCGTTGGAGCTGTAGGCGCGCTGCGTCTCGATCAGGTTGGTCAGCTCGGTGCCGATATCGACGTTGGAGGATTCCAGCGCGCCGCCCGAGGTGGTGCCGGCGGCGCCCTCGCCGGCGGTCAGCAGCCGCACCGCGCCGGCCTCGCGCGACATCTCGTAGGCATCGCCGCGCACCGGGTTCAGCCCGTCCGCATTGGCGAAGACGGCGAGCTTGACCTGGTAGATCGCCCGGCTCTGGCCGTTCGAGAAGGTGGCGACGACCTTGCCGTCATCCTCGACCGAGACGCGCTCGAGCAGGCCGAAGGCGGAGCCGTCCTTCTCGATCGCCACGGGGGTGTAGCTGCCGGAGAGCTGGGTGACGCCGGAGACGCTGCCGGGGACGCCGATGTTGATCGGCAGGTCGGTGGTGGCGGTGCCGGACACCCCGGCGCCGACCTGCAGGGTCAGCCGGCCGGTGATCGGGTCGTAGCGGCCGAGGCCGGGGATGGTGTCGGCGGCGGCGTCCGCATCGCTGCCGTCGCGGCCGTAATTGGCCGGGCTCAGGATGGTGGTGCTGGCGCTCTGCGCGACGGTGCCGTCGGCGTTGCGGCTGTGGGTGGTGGTGGCGTCCTTCACCGACTTGATGGTGCCGGCCAGGTTGCTGCCGGCGCTCGCCGGGTAGAACTCGAACTCGACCGAGCCCACCAGATGGCTGGCATCGTAGGTGTCGGCGCCGCTGCCCGAGGCGCCGCTGCCCGTGGCGCTGTCGAAGACCTGCAGGATCCAGGCATTGGTGTTGTCGGTGCCGGCGGCGTCGGGCAGCACCGGCGTGAAGCGGTAGGTCAGGGTCTGGCTGCCGCCGAGCGCGTCGTAGTAGTCGATGCTGCTGACGAAGGCGTTCTCGTTCGGCGGCGGCGAGGCATAGGCGGTCTGGTCGGAGGGCAGGTTGAACCAGGCCTTCATCTGCGTCGTCGGCGAGGAGGCGACCGAGGTGTCGCTGACATTCACCGTGGTCAGGCTCTCCAGGTTGTTGTCCCCCAGATTGCCGGCCGGCAGGCCGTCGGCGCCGAGCCTGACGCCCTGCAGGTAGTAGCCGGCGGCATTGACCAGGTTGCCATTGGCGTCGGGGCGGAAGGAGCCGGCGCGGGTCGCCAGGTACTTGCCGGCGCTGTCGGCGCCCTCGTTGACCACCAGGAAGCCGTTGCCGTTCAC
Organism: Teichococcus aerofrigidensis; assembly: GCF_054073225.1. Taxonomy (NCBI): domain Bacteria; kingdom Pseudomonadati; phylum Pseudomonadota; class Alphaproteobacteria; order Acetobacterales; family Roseomonadaceae; genus Roseomonas; species Teichococcus aerofrigidensis. Next base: position 1,789 of record NZ_JBSXMU010000168.1, on the reverse strand, counting down.
CGCGATGTCGGTGTCGGTGCCGGTCGACTGCACCTGGCCCACCTTGCTGATCTCGACACGGTTCTGCGCCGCGGTGCCGGTCAGGGAGGCGGAGCCGTTGCTGCTGCCCTCGAGGACCAGGCTGGAGAACTGCGTGTCGACCCGCTTGTAGCCGACGGTCGAGCTGTTGGCGATGTTGTTGGAGATGCCGGCCAGCTTCTGCGCCTGGGCGTTCAGGCCGGAGGTGCTGGTGCGGAGTGCGTTGATGGCGGTCATCGGCGGTCCCTCTCAAGGCGGGCGTGACACGGGGAAGGCGGGCGGGCGCCAGCCGCTTCGGTTCGGGACCGGCGCCGGCCTTCTGCCGGCGGGCCGGAGGTCGCGCGGGGTTTCACCGCCGCGGCTCGGTGGAATGGCGCGCGGCGGCGCGCGCCGCCTCCACCGCATCGGCGCGCAGCACCGTCACGGCGATGCGGCGGTTGCGCGGATCGGCGGGCGCGCCGGGCAGCAGCGGCTCCATCGCCGCCTTGCCCTCGATGCGGAAGATGCGCGGCGCCGGCACGCCGGCGCGCTCCAGGGCGCGGCGGGCGCTGTTGGCGCGGTCGGTGGAGAGCTCCCAGTTGCCGTAGGCGCCGCGCTGGAAGCGGTCGGCATCGGTGTGGCCGGCCAGCACGACGGCGTTCGGCACGGTGGCCAGCACGCCGCCCACCACCTCCAGGATGCGGGCCAGGCGCGGCGTCGGCTCGGCGCCGCCAGGCTGGAACATGGCCGCGCCATCGCGGTCGAAGATCTGCAGCCGCAGGCCCTCCGGCGTCATCTCCAGCTGGATGTTCTGGGCCAGGTCGCGCAGCGCCTCGCCGGCCATCAGCCGCTCGATCTCGGCCTTCATCGCCTCGAAGCGCTGCCGCTCGATCGGGTCGCGGGCGCCGCCGGCGGCACTGGCGCCCTCCCGGGCGGCCTGCGCCATGGCCTGGGCGGCCGCGCCCTCGCCGGCGCTCTCGCCGCCCTCGCTGTCGCGGCGCAATCCGCCATCCTCGACGCGGGTCAGCGCGTCCTGCCGCGAATCGCCCGCCGTCAGCACCGAGCGCCCGCCATCCAGCGCGCCATTGCCGGCCGGCAGGTCGAGGATGCTGGAGGCGGTGAAGAACTGCGCGATGCCCTCGCGCTGCGATTCGGTGGTGCTCGAGAGCAGCCACATCACCAGGAAGAAGGCCATCATCGCCGTGACGAAGTCGGCATAGGCGATCTTCCACTGGCCGCCATGCTCCTCCTCGTGCTCGCCATGATGGCGCTTCACGATGATCGGCCGTCTCAGGTGGTCGTCGGCGCTCATGCGGCGGTCCGGCCCGTCTGCTGGGGGAGGTCTCTCTCTACATCCATCGTTTTTCGCATTTCAAGTGCCGTGATCCCCCTCGCTGTGCCGCAGCGTTAGCTCGCCGCCGAGGCCCAGCCGCGCCAGCGCCGCGGCGAAGCCCTCCGACAGATCCGCCAGGAGCGGCCGGGGCAGGCGGGGCGCGGTCTCCATCACCGCGTCCAGCCGGCCCTGTTCCAGCCGCGCGCGCAGTTCGAGCCGCCCCGATGGCGGCAGGTCGAGTTGCAGGGCCAGGGCGACGCCGGCGCCCTTCAATGTTTTTTCGCCGCGGCGCGGCGGCCGGTCGGGCCGCCAGAACAGCCGCAGCCAGGCCAGCCTCTCGCCCAGCAGCAGGGGCAGCTGCCGCCCCTGCCAGGGCGCCGCCTCGCCCAGCGCCGGCGGCGGCGGCGGCGGCGCGTCCAGCTGCCAGGCCAGCAGCGCCGGCGCCAGGCCGAGCGTCGC
>NZ_JBSXMU010000167.1:0-6001 GCF_054073225.1 Teichococcus aerofrigidensis | reverse complement strand
TGCCCGGCCTGCCCGAGGCCCTGGCGCGGCAGGCGGGCTTCCTGCTGGCGGCGCTGGGCGGGGCGGCGGCGCCGGCGCGCGCCCCGGCCGCCGATGTGCGCGACCTGTTCGACCAGTACGCGCCGCGCTTCGCCGCCGAGCTGACGCAACGCCTCGGCTACCGCACGCCGGAGGCGCTGGCGGAGCTGCTGCGCGACTCGGGCGTGGAGGCGGCGCGGCGGCTGCGGGTGCTGGATCTCGGCTGCGGCACCGGCCTGTCCGGCCTGGCCCTGGCGCCCTTCGCCGCCCGGCTGGAAGGGCTCGACCTCTCGCCCCGCATGCTGGCCGAGGCCGCCCGGCAGGGCTGCTACGACGCCCTGCACGAGGTCGACCTGCTCGACTTCCTGCCCGGGCAGGCCGGCCGCCACGACCTCATCGCCGCCGCGGACGTACTGAACTACCTGGGCGACCTGGCGCCGGCGCTGCGGGCCATGCGGCAGGCGCTGCGGCCGGGCGGGCTGCTCGCCTTCAGTGTCGAGCTGGGGGAGGGGCCGGAGCCCTTCGCCCTGGGCCCGGGGCTGCGCTACCGCCATGCCCCGGACCCGCTGCGCGCCTGCTGCGCCGCCGCCGGGCTGCTGCCGGTGGCGGAGCGCGGGCTGGCGCTGCGGCGGGAGCGGGACCACCCCGTGCCGGGCCTGCTGCTGCTGCTGCGAGGCCCCGCGTCTTGAGCCTTCGGTAACCCGCGGGCGACAGATTGCCGTTTCGTCACGACCAGCCTGCCGCTGGGGACGGAATGGAGGCGGATGTGCCCGCGCAACGTGAATTCGCCCGCCGGGGCCGGACCGGCCCCCTCGCCGCCCAGGGTCCCATCCCCGGCGCGCGCCCCCCGCTCGGCGCCCCCGGGCGCCCACCCCGCTCCTGAGGGCTCCGCTCATGTCCACGCTCGTGCTGGAACTGCGCCAGGGCGACCTGCTGCTCGTCAATGGCGCCCCGCTCCGCTTCCGCAACCGCGCGCGGGTGGAGCTCTGCGGCCAGGCCCGCTTCCTCTTCGGCAAACAGGTGATGCCGGTGGAGGAGGCGGTGACGCCCGCGCGGCAGATCTACTACGCGCTGCAGACCGCCTATGTCGGCCGCGAGGAGGAGCGCGCCGCCGGCCTCTCCCTGGCGCGGCTGCTCATCAGCGAGGCCGGGGCCAGCTTTCCGGCCGGCCCCGCCGGGCTGCTGCGCGCCGCGCTCGAGGCCGCGGAGCGGGACCAGTGCTATCAGGCTCTCAGGCTGGTCCGGCGCGTGATCCAGCATGAGGATGCGCTGGCGGAGCCGGCGCCGGCGCCGGAGGCTTCGGCGCCGCCGGGCATCGGCACGGTGGCGGGCGTCAGCCGGGCTGCCAGCTGAGCCGGCGCAGCAGCCATTCGCGATAGGCGAGGACGGCTTCCGGCGGCGGCAGCAGCGTGCCGATGGCGGCGCGGAGCTCGGCGCCCACCAGCGCCGGCCCGGCCCATTCCAGGCTTTGCCGGCCTTCCTCCTCCTGCCAGCGCAGCGCCGCGCGGCGCCAGGTCGCGACGATATCCGCCGAGGTCAGGCCCGGCAGCACGAGCGCCGCGCGCAGGCGCAGCGCGGCGAAGCCGGCCTGCACGGCGAGCTGCTGCGGCGTGGCGGGCAAGGCCGGGGGCAGCAGGGAGGGCAGGTCGGGGCTGTCGCGGCGCTCGGGCGTCTCCAGCTCCGCCCAGGGCGTCAGGCCCAGCTCCAGGGCGCGGCGGCGCGGATGCGGCGCGGCGATCACCATCGCATCCGCCTCGCCGCGGGTGATCGCCGCCTCGGCCGCGGCGCCGGACAGGCCGAAGAGCGGGGTGGCGGCATGGCCGGTCAGGTCGAGCGCCATCAGCGCCGCGGTCTCCGGCGCCTCGGGGCCCGGCAGGGCGAGGCGGAGCGGTCGGGCCGAGGCGGGCGCGGGCAGGCCGCGCCCGGCCAGCACGGCCCCCTGCCAGGAGGCGCAGAGCGGCAGCCAGTTGGCCGGCTGGAACTGGGCGCGGCTCTCGCCCACCAGCCGGGCATGGGCGGCGAGGCCGGGCAGCACCAGCAGGGTGCGGCCGTCGCCGCCCTCCAGCGTGGCGAAGCGGTTGGCGGCGGTGACGCCGTCCGGACCGCCCAGGATGCTGGTGCGCAGCGCCATGGCCTGGGGCAGGGCGCGGGCCAGGCCGGCGGCGACATTCCGGGCCCATTGCGCGGCGGCGCCGTTCTCGGGGCCCGGCAGCAGCAGGGTGGTGCTGTCGGGCAGCAGGGCGGGCGGCAGCGCCTGGCCGGCGGCGGGGCGGCCCAGGATGGCGGAGCCGCAGCCGAGGCCACCCAGCCCGGCGGCGGCCAGCAGGGCGCGCCGGCCGCAGCGGGGGAGGCCGCCGGCCGCCCTCACGGGTCAGTCTTCATAGGCGGCCAGGGCCGCGACGGGGACATCCAGCCGGTCGCGGCCGTGCAGCCCGGCCAGCTCGATCAGCACGGCGGCCAGCGGCACCTCGGCCCCGGCCCGGCGCAGCAGCTCGACGCCGGCCGCCATGGTGCCGCCGGTGGCCAGGAGATCGTCCAGCACCACGACGCGGTCGCCCGGCTTCACGGCGTCGGCCTGCATCTCGATCCGGTCGGTGCCGTATTCCAGCGCGTAGTCGTAGCCGATGGTCTCGCCCGGCAGCTTGCGCGGCTTGCGCAGCATGATGAAGCCGAGGCCGAGCTCCAGTGCCAGCGGCGCCGCGGTCAGGAAGCCGCGGCTCTCGATGCCGGCCAACAGGGTCGGGCGGTAGGGCCGGACGACCTCGGCCAGTTGCGACATGGCGGCGCGCCAGGCCGGGCCGTCCCGCAGCAGGGTGGAGATGTCGTAGAACAGGATTCCGGGCTTCGGGAAGTCCGGGATGCCGCGGATATGCGCCTTCAGGTCGAAGGCGTCGGTGGCGGCGGGGGGCTGGCCGGGCATCGGGGTCTCTCGGTCGGGTCGGGCCGGAAAAGGCCGGGATGGGGGGCGGACACTAGGCGCGCCGGGCCGCCGCTGCAAACGCCACGTCGGATGGAGGCTTGGCGAAGCCGTGCCATGCTGCCAGGAACGGGCGATGCCACGCATCCTTCTCGCCACCCTTCTCGGCCTCGCGGGCCTGCTGCTCTACCTCGGCCTGGTGCTCTGGCTGGGCGACCGGGTGCAGCGGCTGCACTGGACGCTGCAACTGGTCTTCTATGTGCTGGCCGGCTTCGTCTGGGTCTTCCCGATCCGGCGGCTGATGTTCTGGGCGGCGCGGAAAGACTGATCCGCGGCCACCCGCCGGGCGGTCAGAAGGCCCTGCTCAGTGTCACCATCGCCCGCGCGTCGCAGTATTTCGCGCCGGCGAAGCAGTCGGTCTTGGACAGGTTGGTGTCGTAGTAGCCGACCGTCAGCACGAAGCCGGCATAGATCTCGCGCGAGACCGCGACCGACCAGTTGGCGTAGTCCGGCGCGCCGTAGCGGGGGTTGCGGTCGATCCACTGATAGCCGAAGCGGCCGGCCAGGGTGAAGTCGAGCGGCAGGCCGACATCGGCGCCGGCCTCGAGATAGACGGCCGATCCGGATTCGAAGTAGAAATCGGGCGACCACGCGGCGGTGCCCAGGAACTTCACCGGGTCCAGCGTGTAGCTCGCCTTCGCCATGGCCTCGAAGTAGTTGTAGTCGTATCCGCCTTCGGGCTTGTCGTAGCCGGGATAGGTATAGAAGACGCCGCCCAGGTCGAGCGCCAGCCCGCCCACCTCGAAGCGGTAGCCGGCCAGCAGGTCGAGCTCCTGCCGCGCGTTGCTGCCGGGGAAGGTGACGTTGCTGAGGAAGCCGCCGACATAGAGGCCGCTCTCATGCTGGACGTCGAGCGTCAGCGAGATGGCGGGGCGGTTGCGCGTCTGCGAGATGCCGCGGAACAGGTAATCGGAACTCACGGCCGGCGTGGCGGTCACGGTCAGGCCGACACTGTCGATGGTGGTCTGCGCCGCGGCAGGAAGGCTGAGCGACAGAATGCTCAAGGACAAGGCAGAGGCGCAGGCCAGGGGTGATTTCATGGATGTGTTTCCCTCGGCCGGTGGCTTCCCTGCCACCGACCGCAGGGAACGCCGAGCAAGATTCCTGCCAATCCGAAACGAAGCCGGAGGGGGAACCATCGAGGGGTGGAAAACCGAGAAGCCCCCCCGGCCGTTTACCCGGAGGGAAGGGCAGGCGGGGCTTCCGCCCGGCCGGATCATTTTGGTCGGAGCGAGAGGATTCGAACCTCCGGCCCCTGCGTCCCGAACACAGTGCTCTACCAGGCTGAGCTACGCTCCGTCGTTCCGGCCGGGCGTCATCGGGTCAGGGCGCGGCGTATACCGCCCCGCCGGGGGCTCGGCAAGGGTGGGTGGAGGGTCCGGCGCAGAAAACGGTGCGGAAAAACCGACGGCCGCTTTTCGGCTTCCAATTTTTGTGGCGCGCGAGGCTCAATGCTTCCCCTGCCACTTCTCCTGCCGGAGTTGAACCCGATGAGACTGAAGCCCCTGCTCCTGGCCGGTGCGCTCGCCGCGGCCGGCCCGCTGATCGCCTCCGCCTTCCTGCCCGCCCTGACCGGCCCCTGGATCGGCGCGGCCCAGGCCCAGGGTAATGCCGGTGCGGGCAATGCCGGTGCGGGCGATGCCATCGCCGAGCGCAAGGCGGGGCTGAAGCGCATGGCGGGCCATATGGAGGCGATCAAGGGGATCGTCGATGGCGGCGGCGCGGTGGCGCCGGTGGCGGAGCGCGCGCAGGAGATGACCCGCTTCTTCGAGGGCTTCCCGGCGCTCTTCCCGCCCGGCAGCGATCAGGGCGAGACCAGGGCCCGGCCGGAGGTCTGGTCCGACCGCGCCGGTTTCGAGAAGGCCGCCGCCAATATGGTGCTGGCCACCCGCAAGCTCGGCGAGGCGGCGGGCAGCGGCGACACCACGGCGGTGGCTGCCGCCTTCCGCGAGACCGGGGGCACCTGCGGCGCCTGCCACCGCGGCTACCGCGCCCGCTGAGCCGGAGCCGCCGGCCCGGCCCCCCCCCGGAGGGGTCGGCGGTTCAGCTCAGGGTGGACAGGGCCCACACCAGCGCGGCCGCCAGGCCCAGCAGCAGGACGGCCAGCACCGGCGAGCCGAGGCGCGGCGGCTCGCCCGCCCAGTTCGCCGGCAGGCGCTTCACGCCCGTCACCATCGGCCGCACCAGGTCCTGCCGCTTGGCCAGGGCGTAGAGCAGCACGGCGAGGATGTGCAGCCCGGCCAGGGCCAGGATCAGGTTGAAGTTGCGGATGTGGATGAAGGTCATCCAGTCGCTGAGCCAGCCGGGCGCCCGCGCAGCCAGCGGGCCGCGGGTGAAGATGAAGTCGTCGGCGAAGAGGCCGCTGACCGCCTGGAGCAGCAGCACCGCCAGCAGCAGCAGCACCATCCAGCCGCCGGCGGCGTTGTGGCCGAGCTCGGTGTCCGGCTCGCGGCGGAAGAGGTGCCGCAGATGCCCGAGCGCGGCCAGCGGCGAGCGCAGGAAGCGGCCGAAGCGCGCCGTGTCGGAGCCGACCAGGCCCCAGGCCAGCCGGAACAGCAGCAGCGCCAGGATGATGTAGCCGCTGGTCAGGTGCAGATCCATGCGCCCGGTCTCGGCGCTCCACCAGGACAGGCCGATCAGCGCCACCATGCTCCAGTGCAGGGCCCGGACCCAGACGTCCCAGACCTTCACCCTGACCTTGGCCCCGGCCTCCCCGCGCTTCATGGCCTCCGGCACTGGCCCCTCCTTCTCCGGTCCCGCCGCGATAGGACATGCCGTTGCCGCCACCCGGCAAGAGCCTTCTGGTCCTTGTGGCGGAGGGGCGATCCGGGCCAGATTGCGATATCATGATGACAGCGAAGCGAAACGGCCTTCCGGCCCTGCTGGGCGGGACGGCGCTGCTGGCCCTGGCCGGGCTCGCCGGGTGGCTCTGGATGGCGCCGCGGGCCCCGGAGCGGCCGGTTGTCGTGGCCGCCCCGCCGGCGGCGGCCCCGGCCGCCACCACCG
>NZ_JBSXMU010000166.1:0-6018 GCF_054073225.1 Teichococcus aerofrigidensis | reverse complement strand
CGCCCAGCGTGCGCGGGGTGCGCGGCCGGCCCAGGAAGGCCAGCCCCCAGAAGCGCAGCATGGCGGCCGCCCCCAGCGCCGCCCCCAGCGCCGCCGCCGCCAGCGCCGCCATGACCAGGATCTGGAAGCCCAGCGCCCCCACCCGCCACGCGGCCAGCAGGGCCTGGAACAGCAGCCACTCCCCGGCGAATCCGGCCAGCGGGGGCAGGGCCGCGGCGGCGGCCGCGCCGGCCAGCGCGCACCAGCCGACCAGCGGCATGGCGTGGATCAGCCCACCCATGCCGTCCAGCCGCCGCGCCCCGGCGCCATGCAGCATCTCCCCGGCCGCCAGGAACAGCAGCGCCTTGAAAACGGCATGGGCCAGCAGGTGAAACAGCGCGGCGCCGGCCGCCAGCGCCGCCAGCGGCCCGAGATCCGCCGCCCGCAGCGCCGCGGCGAGGCCGAGGCCGAGCGCCACCAGGCCGACATGCTCGATGGTCGAGCAGGCCAGCAGGCGCTTGGCGTCGGTCTCCTGCGTGGCGCGCAGTCCGCCCAGCACGGCGCTGGCCGCGCCCAGGACCATCAGCGGCAGGCCCCACCAGAGCGGCTGGGCCGGGCCGCCCAGGTCCAGCAGCAGCCGGGCCAGGACATAGAGCGCGACCTTGGTCATCGCCGCCGAGAGCAGCGCCGAGCCAGCGGCGGGCGCGGCCGCATGGGCCGGCGGCAGCCAGGGATGCAGCGGCACCAGCCCGGCCTTGGCCCCCGCCCCCGCCACCACCAGCAGCAGCACCGCCCCGGCGCGCCAGCCCTCGGGCGGCGCGGCCCGCAGGGCGGCGAAGGAGAAATCCCCGGCGAGGCCGGTCATCAGCCCGATGGCGGGGATCAGGCAGGCGGCGCCGAACAGCGCGAAGCCCAGATAGAGCCGGGCGGCCTCGCGCCGCTCCTCCTCCACATGGCCGGCGGCCAGCAGGGCCCAGGAGGCCAGCGACATCGCCTCGAAGCCGAGCAGCAGGGTGATGCCATCGGCGGCCAGGACGGTCAGCGCCATGCCGGCCAGGAACAGCGGATAGGGCACCAGGCGGCGCGGCATCGCGGCGGTCTCGCGCGCGGCGGCGTAGAGCATGGCCGCCAGCCCCACCAGGCCGAGCGGCACCAGGAAGAAGGCCGAAAGCCCGTCCAGTTCCAGGCTGAGCGGCGCCCAGGGCGGCCCGACCGGCAGCAGCAGCGGCGCCCCGCCCTCCAGCGCCAGCCCTGCCAGCCCCAGCCCCGCGAAGCCGGCGGAGACGGCGGCGCAGCCATACCGGACGAGTTGCGGCAGCCAGGGATGCCGCGTCGCAGCCAGGCCAGCCAGGGACAGCAGCAGGAGGCAGAGCAGCAGCAGGGCGAGCGCCGTGGTCACGGCAGGGCGGAAAGCTGTGTCACGACGGCAGGATAGGCAGGGCGGGCAGCCGCCGAAAGGCGGCAAATGGCCGGAGGCGGGACATTGCGCCCGCCGGCCGGTCACAGACGGTTCAGGGCCGTGGCGCCGCGGGCGTAGCAGGCCATGCCATGCGCCTCACCGGATGACACATCGTCATCCGTCCAAAAAAGAGAGAAAGACCAAATACTGCCATCGTTTCATTTGAAGCCTTTCTTGCGCTATTCATGTCTCTCCGCAGCGCAGCACAGAGGATGCAGTGCATGATCAGCAGCGTGACCAAGCTCCGCGTCGACAACGAGGACTTTCTTGTTGCCTCGATGATCGAGCGCTGCCCACGCAGCATGATGATCCGGGAGTTGCTGCAGAACGCGCTGGAGGCGGCCGCCACCGCGCCGGAGGGACGGCGCCGGGTGGAGTTCTCCGCCCTGCCCGTCGAGGGCACCCGCAAGCTGGCGATCTGGAACAGCGGCACCGGCCTGAGCGGCGAGGAGCTGTTCCGGATGTGCGACATCGCCTCCTCGATCCGCAAGGAAACCGGGCTCGACCGCAATTTCGGCATGGGCGCCAAGGTGGCCTCGCTGCCCTCCAACCAGCGGGGCCTGCGCTACCGCTCCGCCCGCCAGGGCGAGGTCGGCGAGGTGGTGATCGGCAAGTTCAACGGGGTCTATGGCCGCCTGCTGCGCCCGGGCGGGGACGGCCGCCCCGCGGAGGTCATCGACGCCGGCGAGGCCGCCCGCGCCGAGGGGCGCCGGACCGGGGAGGACTGGACGGAGGTCGTGCTGCTCGGCAACGCCGCCGCGCAGGACACGGTGAGCGATCCCTATAACGGGCGGCCGCGGGTCGGCCCGCGCTGGCTGGTCGATGCGATCGGCCAGCGGTTCTTCCGCTTCCCCGAGGGCGTCGAGATCCTGCTGCAACCCGGCATCGCCGGCCTGAAGGCGCCGCACCGGCTGACCAGCCTGGCCACGCGCCTCGCCCGGCTGGCGCGCTACGAGGCGGTGCACACGCCCGAGGGCATCACGATCCACTACGCCTACGATCCGGCGCACCCGACCCTGGCGGATGCCAATGCGAGCCAGGGCGGCGGGCCGGAGAGCGCCAGCAGCCTGGCGGCGCTGGTGCATCAGGACGAGATGTACGGCGTGCTGTCCGGCCAGGCCTGGCGCCGCGAGGCGCCAAGCTTCGGCATCCCCTTCGTGGCCCGGCATGTCACCATCCTGGTGGAGCTGCCGTCCGACTATCCGGTGCAGCCGGAGGCCTATCGCGAGTTCCTCCGCTACCGCACCGAGACCCAGGCGCAGGTGAAGCTGCTCGACTTCGCGGGCCTGGTGACGCGGCACCAGCCCGGCTGGCTGGCCAAGCTGCTGGCCGACGCCTCCCCCGCCGCCGCCTATGCTGCGGAGGTGCAGGAGGAGCTGCGCCAGATGCTGGAGCAGATGGGCGTCGCGCGCCGCCGCCCACGCCAGTCGCCGCCCCTGCCGAAGGAGCCGCCGCCGCCGCGGCAGGGCGAGCCGCGACCGCCGGCCGAGCCGAAGCCCGTCCCCCTCGAGAATGCGCCGGCCATCTTCCTGCTGCGCGATCCGGCCGAGCTCGCCGACCGCGACCTGCTGCACCGCGCCGCCTGCTACTACCCCGAGACCCACCAGCTGCATGTCAACCTGACCTATGGCGCGGTGGGCGAGATGGCCCGGATGCTGCTGGCCACCGCCCCCGAGGGAATGGACGCCGAGAGGGTGGCGGAGGCCGCGCAGCTCCAGGCCGAGCGCGGCATGGTGCTGCGAATCGCCCGTGGCCTGGCCTATGCCCTGGCCAAGCGGGGCCGGCCGCAGGAATGGAAGGAGCCGCATCTGCGCGCCGCCCTGTCGCCCGAGGTGCTGACGCTGATCGCCGACGACATCCGCACCGGCTGGGCCGAGGCGGAGGCCGGCCTGGCGCGGGCGCTGGGCGATGCGGAGGTCGGCCAGCCGGCGCCGGAGTTGCAGCCGGCCTGAGCCCGCAGCGGGGCCCGTACCGGCGACGGGCCCCGGAAGGCGGCCTGGACCGGGACGGGCCGGACCGGGAGTGGCCTGGACCGGGAGTGGCCTGGACCGGGCGGAACGTTACCCGGCGAGAAGCGGCAGGGACTCGTAGGCGCGGGCGATCCACCACGGGCTGTTGCCGAGCTCGATGCCGGTGCCGCGGATGCGCGCGGTGATCACCGCCGTCTCCCCCCGCGGCAGGTCCAGCGGGCGGGCGAACTTGAAGAGGAAGGCGGTGGCGGCCAGCGCCTTGTCCATCCGCTCCAGATCGGAGCGGCGCCGGTTCGCCACGACGAAGCCCTGCGACTGGCCATTGAGCAGGATCTCGACCTCCAGCGGCTGATCGGGGCAGTTCAGATTGGCGGCCCAGCCCCGCACCAGCGCCTCGTTGCAGCGATCTAGGGCGCCGGCCACGCGGCTGCGAACCGGCGCCGTCCCCAGCACACGGCGCCCCCCCTCGCCGTCGAGCGCCAGGGCCAGGGAGCCCCCCTCTTCCACCGCCGCGGCCTCCTCCACCGGGATGCGGAACGGCACGGACGCCTCCCCCCCGGGCGTGACGGGCGCGGCCAGGCGGCCGACCACCGTCTCCCCGGCCAGCAGCACCAGCGACCGGGCGCCGGGCAGGGCCGGGGCGGCGATCTCGCCGCTCACCTGGAAACGGTCGGCCGAGCCGAACCGGACCGCCAGCGCCGCGCCGGCATCCTTCGTCCCCGCCTCCTCACGCATGCGCCAGCTCCTTCCGGCGGCCGATCTCCTCGGCCGCCCGCCGCAGCGGCGCAGGATTGGGCACGGTGGCCTCGGCCTTCCGCAGCGCCGCTTCCGCGCCGGCGAGGTCGTCCTGCCGCAGAAGCAAGTCGATCAGCTGGCGATTGGCCCAGCCATCGGCCGGGGCCGCCGCCACCGCCTGCTCCGCCCACTGGATCGCCAGGGGGACATCCTCGCGCCGCAGGGCGATGTCGGCGAGCCGCCGCAGCGCCGTGGCATGCCCGGGTGCGAGCCTCAGCACCGCCCGGGCGCAGGCCTCGGCCGCGTCCAGGTCGCCGGCCTGGAAGTGCAACTGGCCCAGCAGGGACATCGACCAGGCGTCGGCCGGGTCGGCGGCCACCGCGTCCCGCGCCCGCTCCAGCGCCGCCGCCGCATCGCCCCGCCGCGTCGCGATCTCGCTCAGCCGGCGCCACGCCGCGGCATGGCCAGGGGTCAGGTCCAGCGCCTCGCGCGCCAGGGCTTCCGCCAGCGCGAGATCGCCCATCGCCAGGCGCACCGTGCTGACCTGCAACCGCGCGCCCGGCTCATTGGGGTGGCCGGCCACGCCGCGCAGCGCCCAGTCCAGCGCCTCGGCATGCTCCTTGCGCCGCAGGGCGATGTCGGAGAGCCGTCGCAGCGCCGCCAGGTTCTCGGGCTCCAGCTCCAGCATCCGCCGGGCGGCGTCCTCGGCCGCGTCGAGGTCCCCGGCGCTCATGTGCAGCGAGCCCAGCTGATGATGCGACCAGAGATCGCGTCCGTCCGCCTCCAGGGCGCGGCCCGCCCAGTCGAAGGCCGTGTCCATCTGCCCCAGCCGGGCGGAGATCTGCGCCAGGCGGCGAAGCGAGGGCGTGTGCCCCGGTTCCAGATCCAGGGTCTGGCGCGCCGCCACCATGGCGGGCTCCAGCGCGGCGACCGCCAGATGCACGGTCCCGAGCTGATACCGCGCGCCGGGATCGGAGGGCATGGCCGCCGCGGCGCGTTGCGCCCAGTCCAGCGCCGCCGCGTGGTCACCGCGCCGCAGGGCGATGTCGGAAAGCCGCCGGAAAGCCCCGGCCTGTCCCGGGACGATCTCCAGGATGCGGCGTGCCACCGCCTCGGCGGCGTCGTAGTCCCGTGCCTGGAAGTGCAGCGCGCCCAGGTGATGCAAGGGGCCGGCCTCGAGCGGATGCCGCTCCACCGCCTCGCGCGCCAGGGCCAGCGCCCGGTCCCGCTCGCCCCGCCGGTTGGCGAGATCGCTGAGGCGGCGCAGGGCGGGCAGCGAATCGGGGCGCAGTTCGAGGCAGCGCCGCGCCAGCGCCTCGGCCTCGGCCACCTCGCCCAGCGCCAGATGCACCGTGCCAAGCTGGTGCAGCACGCCAGGCTCCGCCGGATGCAACGCCGCCGCCGCGCGCGCCTGCGCCATCGCCTCCGGCAGCGCGCCGCGCCGCAGGGCGATGTCGATCCGCCGGCGCAGCGCCGCCGGATGCCCGGGCACGATCTCCAGCATCCGCTGCGCCGCCGTCTCCGCCGCCTCCAGATCGCCGGCCTGGAAGGCCACCGTGCCGCACTGATGATGCGACCAGGGATCGCGCGCGTTCAGCGCCACGGCGCGCGCCGCCCAGTCCCGCGCCACCGCCCAGTCGCGGCGCGCGGCGGCGCATTGCGACAGGCGGCGCATACAGGCGGCATCCTCCGGCGCCTGGTCCAGCGCGGCGCGCAGCAGCGCCTCGGCCTGGTCGGGCCGCCCGGCCGCCATCTCCGCCGCCGCCCGCTGCTGCAACTCGGCGAAGGAAGGCGGCGTGGGCGGCGGGGGGGGGGGGGGGGGGGCGGCGGGGGGGCGCGCCCGGGTCCCGCCCCGGCGCCTGACCTCCGCCGTTC
>NZ_JBSXMU010000165.1:0-6037 GCF_054073225.1 Teichococcus aerofrigidensis | reverse complement strand
GCCGAGCAGCGCCCCGCCCAGGGCCGGCCCGGCGGCGAAGGCCGTGCTGCGCGCCAGCTCCAGCCAGCGGTTGGCCTCGGCCAAACGCCCGCGCGCGACCAGCGCCGGCAGCAGGGCCGGCGCGGCGACGCTGTAGGCCACGGTGCCGGTGGCGCCGAGGAAGCCCAGCGCCGCCAGCCAGGACAGGGACAGCCCGCCGCCGAGCAGCAGGGCCAGGATCCCCAGCAGGCTGGCCGCGCGCAGCAGCTCGGCGCCCAGCATCAGCCGGCGGCGGGAGGTGCTGTCGGCCAGCAGGCCGGCGGGCAGGGAAAGCAGCAGGAAGGGCAGGGTCTGCGCCGCCTGCAGCCAGCCCGCCCCGGCCGCCCCGGCGCCCAGCGCCAGCACGGCCAGCAGCGGCGCGGCGGCGAGGGCGACCTGCTCGGCCGCCTGGGCGGCGAGGTTGGAGGCGGCGAGACGGCGGAAGGCGGCGGGCAGGGGTTCGGGCATCGGGCCGGCTCCATGGAGAGGAGCCGGCAGACTGGGGCGGAGCGGGGCGCGCCGCACTCCGCGGCTTGCGCTGGAACTGGCGGGGCGGCGCCCTATCCCGCCGCCACATGCACGGCCGGGCGGCGGCCATCGTTCCACCGGCCCCCGAGAGCGCGCTCGATCTGCGCCGCGAGTTGCAGCAGCAGCCCGTCCTTCGCCTGGCCGCCGATCGCCTGGATGCCGAGCGGCAGGCCGCTCTCCTGCCAGCCGAGCGGCATGGAGAGGGCGGGAATGCCGGCCAGGTTGCACAGCGGCGTATAGGCAAAGTTGCGCCAGAGGTTGGCGAACCAGTCGCGCACGTCCGGATTGTCGCTGAGCGTCAGGTACTCCGTCGTGCCGATCACGGGTGTCGGCAGGGCGGTCACCGGGGTCAGCAGGACGTCCCAGTCCTCGAAGAAGGCGCCGAAGCCGCGCGAGGTGGCGTTGAAGACCGCCTGCATCCGCGCCCGCTCGGTGAAGGAGAAGCCGAGTCCGGCCTCCCAGATGCGGATGTTCATCGGCTCCACCAGATCCGCCGGCGGGCGGGCATGGCCCAGCGGCGCGATCAGGTTGTTCACCGTCTGCGCGAAATTGCTGATGTAGCAATCGGTCTGCGCGGCGAAGGCGGCGCGGAAGTCGATCGTCGGCAGCGCCCATTCGACATGGTGGCCGAGGCTCTCCAGCAGCCGCCCCGCGCGCTCCAGCTCGGCGACGAAATGCGGGGCCGCGCGGTAGTCGCCCCATTCGTGCGAGAGGGCGATGCGCAGCTGCCGCGGGTCACGCCGGATGAGGGTCGTATAGGCCTCGTCCGGCGTCCAGTACGGCATGAACTCGCCGGGCGCGCCGCCGCGGCAGGCATCGACGAAGGCCGCCGTGTCGCGCACCGTGCGGCTCTGGCAGCCCTGGATGGAGACCAGGCCCGTGAGGTCCGAGGCGCCGGGGGCGATGGAGAAGACCCCGCGCGAGACCTTCAGCCCGAGGTTGCCGCAGGCCCCGGCCGGGATGCGGATCGAGCCGCCGCCATCGGTCGCGTGGCTCAGCGGCAGCACCCCGGCGGCCACCATGGCCGCCGTGCCGGCGGAGGAGCCGTTGGTGGTGAAGCCCGTGTCCCAGGGGTTGCGGGTGACGTAGACGGCCGGGTTCTCGGCCGAGGAGCAGCAGCCGAATTCGGGCGTGGTGGTGCGGCCGATGATGTTGAGCCCGGCGGCGCGGATCTTCTGCGTCAGCCAGGCATCGGCCGTGGCGCGGTGGCCGCGCATCAGCCGCGAGCCCATCTCCTGAAGGCGGCCCTTCACCGTCGGGCCGAGATCCTTCATCAGCCAGGGCAGGCCGGCGAAGGGGCCGTCGGGGTCGGTGCCGTCCCGCAGCGGGTCGGCCACCGCGTCCTCGAACACCTCGACCACGCCGGAGAGGGCGGGATCGACGCGGGCGATGCCGGCCGCGGCCTGGGCCGCCAGTTCGGCGGGGGTCAGCTTCCCCTGGCGCACCAGCGCCGCCAGGCCGAGCCCGTCCTGGCCAGCCCATTCCTCCCAGCTCATCGCCAGTGTCATCGCGCATCCATCCCTGCTGCCATCCGCCGGGCAGCTTAGAGCGGAACCCGACCGGGGGAAATCGGGCGGGAGAGTGAAGAGGCGCGGGAATCAACAGGCTAGGACGCCCCCTGGCCTGTGCGCGGCGAGAGATGTACACACCCTCCTCTTCCCTTGCCGTGTGCTGCGTGCGGCCTGGGATCAGCACGGAACGGAGACCTGACAAACACCCTGCCAGGAGGACGTTTCCGCATGGCTTCGACCGGTTTCACGGGACGCATCAACACCGCCTTCCGCGGCTTTCTCGATAGCGAGGCCTCGGGCGGGCTGGTGCTGATGGTGGTGGCCTTGCTCGCCATCGCCACCGCCAACTCGCCGCTGGCCGGCGCCTACTTCACCGCGCTGCACAGCTATCTCGGGCCGCTCAGCCTGCTGCACTGGATCAACGACGCGCTGATGGCCGTCTTCTTCCTGATGGTCGGGCTGGAGATCAAGCGCGAGATGCTGGACGGCCAGCTCTCGACCTGGAGCCGCCGCATCCTGCCGGGCGTCGCCGCGCTGGGCGGCATGGTGGTGCCGGCGCTGATCTACGTGGCCTTCAACCATGCCGATCCGCAGGCGCTGCACGGCTGGGCCGTCCCGACCGCGACGGACATCGCCTTCGCCCTCGGCGTGCTCTCGCTGCTCGGCCCGCGCGTGCCGATCTCGCTGAAGGTCTTCCTGGCGGCGCTCGCCATCATCGACGATCTCGGCGCCGTGCTGGTGATCGCGCTGTTCTACACCGGCGATGTCTCGCTGCCCGACCTGCTGGGGGCGGCGGCGGTGCTGGCGGCCCTGGTGCTGATGAACCGCGCCGGCGTGCTGCGGCTTCTGCCCTATCTGCTTCTCGGCGCGCTGCTCTGGCTGCTGGTGCTGCGCTCCGGCGTGCATGCCACGGTGGCCGGCGTGCTGCTGGCGCTGACCATCCCGATCCGCCTGACCCCCGGCACGCCGGAAGCGGCGCCGGCGGCCTCGCCGCTGCACCGGCTGGAGCATGTGCTGCAGCGGCCGGTCGCCTTCGTCATCGTGCCGATCTTCGGCTTCGCCAATGCCGGCGTCTCCTTCGCGGGGGTGGAACTGTCCGTGCTCTGGGAGCCGCTGACGCTGGGCGTGGCCGGCGGGCTGGTGGTGGGCAAGCTGGTCGGCGTGTTCGGTGCCGTGGTGCTGATGGTGCGGCTGCGCTTGGCGGACCTGCCGGCGGCGGCGAGCTGGGGGCAGATGCTCGGCACCGCGCTGCTCTGCGGCATCGGCTTCACCATGAGCCTGTTCATCGGCCTGCTGGCCTTCGAGGACCCGGCGCTGCAGGACCGGGTGAAGTTCGGCATCCTGGCCGGCTCGCTGGTGGCGGGCACCGCGGGCTACCTGGTGCTGCGCGGCAGCCGGCGGGAGGGCAAGGCCCCGGGAACGCGGGGAGGCTGAAGCCGGCCGGACGTGCCCTTGACCTCAACCTGGGTTGAGGTCCTATCTCGGGAGCCGGCCCGCCGGCGCGGGCCCTCCGCGCCGCGCTCCGGCGGCGGGAGCCGGAAGCGGAGCCCGAGAATCGCATGCGACAGGACAGGACGTGTCAGGACAGGCGCCTCGCCCTCGTCACCGGGGCCCATCGCGGCCCTGGCCTGGCCATCGCCAGCGCGCTGGCCCAGGCCGGGGTGCAGATCCTGCTCGGCTGCCGCAGCCGCGAGCGCGGCCATGCCGCGGCGGCGGCGCGGCCGGAGGGGGCCTGGATGGAGCCGGTGCATCTCGATGTCACGGACGACTGGTCGATCGCCGCGCTGCGCGAGCTGGTGCGGCGGGAATACGGCCGGCTGGACATCCTAGTGAATGCCGCCGAGGTGGCGCTGGACGCGCGTGACGACCTGCTGCCGCGCGAGCGCTTCGAGCGGAGCTTCGCCGTCAACGCCACCGGCGCGGCGGCGGTGACGGAGGCGATGCTGCCCCTGCTGACCCGTTCCGAAGCACCCTGTGTCGTCAATTTGCTGGCCGCGCCGGGCGGCGGGGCGCCCGCCTACCTGGCTTCCAAGGCGGCGCTGGAGGCCCTGACGCGGGCCGAGGCGGCCCGGCTGAAGGGGCTGGGCATCAAGGTCAACGGCATCCGGCCGGTGTCGCTGCCGGGGCCGGCGGGGCTGCGCGCCACGGCCGAGCTGGCGCGGCGCTATGCCCTGCTGGGGCCGGATGGGCCGAGCGGCACCGTGGCGATGGCGGAGCCGCTGGCGCTGGCCGGGTAGGGCGGCCTCAGGGGCGGCGGATCAGCACCGGCTGGGCGATGGGCGCCTCCTCCGGGGGCTCGTGCTCCAGATAGTCCTCGACATAGAGGCGACGGACCAGCATCAGCAGCACCGCCGCCATCGGCGTCGCCAGCATCATGCCGAGGAAGCCGTAGAGCAGGCCGAAGGCGAAGAGGGCGATGATGGTCGCAGCCTCCGGCAGGTTGACATGGGTCTTCTGGACATAGGGCGTGACCAGGTAGCTCTCGACCGACTGCACGACGAGATAGACGGCGATGACGCTGAGCACGCCGCTGAACCCGTCGGCGAAGCCGAGCAGCACCGCCGGGATCGCCGCCAGCACCGGCCCGACCGTCGGGATGAAGGCGAGCACTGCCGCGATCAGCCCCAGCACCGGGGCCAGCGGCACGCCGATGAACCAGAGGCCGAGGCCGGTCAGCACGCCCACCACCGCCATCGAGATCATCTGCGCGCCCAGCCAGTTGCGCAGCGTCACGGCCGCCTCCTCGGCGACGCTGCGGGCCTTCGGGCGGAGCGAGGGGGTGACCATCAGCTCGATGCCGCGCCGGTAGAGCGCCGGGTCGAGGGCGAAGTACAGCCCGAGGAAGAGCACCAGCACGATATTGGCCAGGGCGCCGAAGGTGGTGTTCAGCGCCGAGAAGGCGGAACTGCCGCCGCCGGAGGGCAGGCTCATGTTCTCCGGCTGCAGGCGGGTGAGCAGCTCCTGCCCCCAGCTGTAGCGGCGCAGCGTCGCGGCCAGGCGGTCCGCGGCCGCTGGCACCTCCTGCCAGAGCTGGTTGAGCTGGTCGGCGATGGGCTGGGCCGCCAGCATGCCGAGCCCCGCCCCGACCAGCAGCAGCAGCAGGATGAAGATCAGCACGCCGGGCCCGTGCGGCAGCACCGGCACCACCCGCCGCAGCAGCTGCGCCCCGGCATGGAGGAAGATGGCGATCAGCGCCGCGGCGAAGATCAGCAGCGGCACCTCCGGCACCAGCCAGAGAAGCAGCAGCAGCAGCCCGCCCAGGACGATCAGCGAGGTGGTTCGGCGCGTCATGGTTTCTCCTCAGGCCCTCCCGGGCCGGCGGGCGATTAAAGCTGGGGCGGAGCCGGGGTTGCCCGGCGGGGTGCGGGGCTGTCATGCCATCGCCCCTTGCCTTGCGGCGCCGGGCCGCCTATCGGGCGGCGCATCTGCACGCCATCAAAGGGAGTCACCCCATGGCCGTCGAGCGCACCCTGTCCATCATCAAGCCGGATGCCACCCGCCGCAACCTGACCGGCCGGATCAACGCCAAGTTCGAGGAGAAGGGCCTGCGCATCGTCGCGCAGAAGCGCATCCAGCTCTCCGAGGCCCAGGCCGGCGCCTTCTACGCCGAGCACAAGGCGCGGCCGTTCTACAAGGACCTGGTCTCCTTCATGACCTCGGGCCCGGTGGTGGTGCAGGTGCTGGAGGGCGAGAACGCCATCGCCGCCAACCGCGAGATCATGGGCGCGACCAACCCGGCCAACGCGGCCGAGGGCACCATCCGCAAGGAATTCGCCGAGAGCATCGAGGCGAATTCGGTGCATGGCTCGGACGGCGCCGAGGCCGCCGCGCGCGAGGTGTCCTTCTTCTTCGCCGGTACCGAGATCGTCGGCTGAACCCCGTGGCGGCGGGGCGATCCCGCCGCCGCGGCGCGGACGCGCAGGGCGGCGCCTCCCGTGCGGGGGGCCCCCCCCACACACCACCGCGGCCGCGCCGTCCCG
>NZ_JBSXMU010000164.1:0-6086 GCF_054073225.1 Teichococcus aerofrigidensis | reverse complement strand
CCGGCGCCAGTTCCGGCGGCGCGGCCAGGGGAGTGGCGAGCAGGCAGGCCGCGGCGCCCTCCACCGGCAGGAGGGCGACCGCACGGCCGCGCCTGGCGAAGCGGGGAGAGGGCAGCAGGCCGGTGGCATAGCGCAACAGCCCGGTTCCGCGCGGCGGGCAGGGCACGGCCCTGTCGGCCGGCACGGCCCAGAGGCCGGCCTCGCTGGCTGGGCGGAGATCGTGCTCCGGCCAGAAGGCGGCGAGATGCCGGGCTTCGGTCGGGGCCAGACCCGGAAAGGCGATACCGGACTTCAGGTGGTTCAGCGCCGCCCTCGCACAATCTGAGATGAATCGGATATTAATGTTAAAACCATAGGTAGGTTTTGCCATGCGCACTGCACTGCGGTAAGTTTTTATCATGCAATCAGGCGTGCATGCCACCGGAGTCAAGGATATCAACGTGCTGAAGACCATTCCCGTCAGCATCTCCAGGTTGTTTCCTCTGCTCCTGATCGCGGCCGCCCTGGGGGGATGCGGCAGCCTGCCGGGACTCGGGACGGCCCGGGAGCCCGTTCCTCCCGCCCAGGCCACCCTGCCGCCGCCGCGGCCCGAGGACCCTCTCGCCGCCTTCGCCGCCACCGCGCGGGAGGGCCAGCAGGCGATGCTCCCCCCCGCCCCCGGCGCGCCGCCGGCGCTGGTGCGGGTGGCGCGCAGCTACTTCGCCGGCAGCGGCCGCAACTGCCGCGAGCTGGCGATGGGCGGCGGCCGGGCGGCGCTCTATTGCGAGGACGCCTCCTCCGGCTGGGCGGCGGCGCGGCCGCTGCTGCGCGGCGGCGCCGTGGCGCGGCCGTGATCGAGGACATCCCGCGCCGCCTCCCGAGCAGCGCGCTCTCGGCGCAGATCCGGGTCATCGGCGCGCTGTTCACGCGCGAGATGCTGACCCGGTTCGGCAGCAGCCGGGTTGGCTATGTCTGGCTGTTCGGCGAGCCCATGCTGCTCTCCACCATGATCTCGCTGATCCACTGGAGCAGCGGACATCAGATGCCGAACAACCTGCCGGTCTTCCTGTTCTACGCCCTCGGCTATGTCCCCTTCATGATGTTCCGGTCCATCGTCAACCGGGGCGCGCACGGCATCCAGGCCAATATCTCCCTGCTCTTCCATCGCAGCATCTCGCTGACCGATATCATGTTGGCCCGCAACCTGCTGGAGATGATGGTCTGCGCCGCCGTCATCACGATCTTCGTCGCCGTCGCGATGGTCTTCTTCGGGGAGTATCCGCATCAGCCCGCCGTCTTCGTCGCGGGCCTGCTGATGAGCGCCCTGCTCGGGCACGGCTTCGGCATGCTGCTGGCGGCGCTGCAGGTCTTCTACGAGCCGGTCGAGCGGATCGTGCACCCGCTCACCTATATCCTGATGCCGATCTCGGCGACCTTCTACATGGTCGACATGATGCCGAGCGAGACGCAGGCGCTCCTGCTCTGGAACCCGCTGGTGCATGTGCACGAGCTGAACCGCTGGGCGCAGTTCGGCGACCGCACCATGCCGCATTACGACATCCCCTATGTCCTGATCTGGATCCTGGCACTGAACATCCTGGGCCTGGCCGGGCTGCGCGCCGCCCGATCCCGCCTCTCCATCATGGGCGAGTGAGCATGGCGGGCGCGATCGAGCTGGAGAACGTCTGGAAGAGCTTCGAGGTGCGGCAGGGCACGGCGCGCCGCCACGTGCTGCGCGGCGTCAATGCCCGCATCACGCCGGGCGATCATGTCGGCATCCTGGGTCGCAACGGCGCCGGCAAGTCCACGCTGCTGCGCATCCTGGCCGGGGTCGAGCGGCCGACGCGCGGCCGGGTGCGGCGCGACCTGTCGATGTCCTGGCCGATCGGCGGCAATTACGGCATCCAGTCGAGCCTGACCGGCGCCGCCAACGCCCGCTTCATCGCCCGCCTCTATGGCACGCCGCTGAAGCGCACCGAGGAGTTCGTCGAGGACTTCGCCGAGCTCGGACCCTATTTCCGCGAGCCGGTGCGGACCTATTCCTCCGGCATGTCCTCGCGCCTGCTGATGGCGCTCTCCTTCGCCGTCAACTTCGACTGCTACCTGGTGGACGAGGCGCTCTCCACCGGCGATGCGCGCTTCGCCAACAAGTGCCGCGAGGTGCTCGACACCCGCCGTGCCCACGCCGCGATGATCATCGTCTCGCACAACGCCCTGCATGTGAAGAAGTACTGCAAGACAGCGGCGATCCTGCGGAACGGCATGCTGGAATTCTATGAGGATGTCGATGAAGCTATCGCCGCCTACCAGGGTCTCTGACCCCGCCATCTCCGGCGCGGCGCAGAGCCACGCCGCTCCTCGCCGCCCCTCGCCGCTGCTGCGCAGCCTCTGGCGCAAGCGCTTCTTCCTGCTGCTGGTCGTGCTGCCGACGCTGATCGCCGGCATCTACTTCTACGGCTTCGCCGCCAGCCAGTATGTCTCGGAGGCGCGCTACCTGGTGCGCGGACGGCAGGACAGCCGCGGCGCCAGCTCGCTCACCGAGATGATGGGCGCCGCCGGCTTCAAGCAGGTCAGCGAGGAATCGCTCAGCGTGCGCGACTACCTGCAATCGCACGACGCGCTGCACGCGCTGAAGGAGGGCATCGACATCGTCGGGCTCTACCGGCGGCCGGAGGCGGACCTGCTGGGCCGGCTGTGGTTCGCCGACCCGCCGGACGAGATCCTGAAGATGTACCACGGCATGATGAACACCGTGGTGAACGATTCCACCTCCGGCATCACCACGCTGCGCGCCCGCGCCTTCCGGCCGGAGGACGCGCAGCGCATCGCCGAGGAGCAGCTCCGCCTGGCGGAGCTCTTCGTCAACCATCTCTCCGCGCGCTCGCGGGAGGAGTCGCTGCGCAGCGCGCGCGACGAGCTGGAGCGGGCCGAGCAGCGCGTGCTGGCCTCCCAGGCCGCGATCACCGAGTGGCGGCTGCGCGAGCAGTCGGTCGATCCCACCGGCAACGCGCAGATCGGCATGGAGGGCCTCGGCGCGCTGGAGGGGGCGCTGACCGGCGCCCGCGCCGAGTTGCAGGAGAAGTCGAGCTTCATGCGGCCGGACAACCCGCAGATCGTGACCATCCGCAACCGCATCGCCTCGCTGCAGCGCGAGATCGCCGAGCAGCGGCGCCGCATGACCCATGACGGCGCCCTGCCCGGCCAGCTCGCGACCTATGAGCGGCTGGCGCTGGAGCGGGAGTTCGCCAACAAGCAGCTCGCCTCCGCCACGCTGTCGCTGGAGACGGCGCGGCTCGACGCGCAGCGCCAGCAGATCTTCCTCGCCCGCGTGGTGGAGCCCAACCTGGCCGACTACCCCCTCTACCCCCGCGCCGCCGTCACGCTGCTCAGCATCTTCATCGTCCTCTCGGTGCTCTACGGCATCGGCTGGATGATGCTCGCAGGAATCCGAGAACATGCCTTCTAGCCGCGCGCTCCTGGCCGCCCTCCTCGCCCTCCTGGCCGGTGCCGCCCCTGTCCTGGCGCAGCAGAACCCGCTGCTGAACGCGCCGAGCCCGGGGCTGATGTCGCGCGGCGGCGCCTCTCAGCCGCAGGCGGTGCCGCAGCTGCTGCCCGAGGAGACGATGATCAACCGCGCCGGCAGCACCACCGAGGCGGAGGCCAGCGCCACCGCCGAGGGGCCGCTCGCCGAGCCCTATCGCCCGCCCGGGCCGAGCCGCACCGTCTTCGGCGCCGCCCTCTTCGCGCGCGGCGCGCCCACGCCCTCCGAGACCTCGAACCCGAACTACCGCCTCTCCGCCGGGGACCGGATCAGCGTCCGCGTCTGGGGGCCGGTGGAATCGGAGGTGATGGGCGCCATCGACCCGGACGGCAACCTCTTCCTGCCCTCGATCGGCCCGCTGCGCCTGGCCGGCACCCGCGCCGGCGACCTGCAGCGCACCGTCGAGGCGGAGGTGCGGCGGATCTATACCCAGCAGGTGCAGGTCTATGCCGTGCTGCTCTCGGCCAGCCAGATCGGCGTCTACGTCACCGGCTTCGTCAAGCTGCCGGGCCGGCACCTCGGCTCGGGCTCCGAGACCGTGCTGGACTTCCTGATGCGCGCCGGCGGCGTCGATCCGGTGCGCGGCTCCTACCGCGACATCACCATCAACCGTGGCGGCCGGCCGCTGGTGCGGATCGACCTCTACCCCTTCCTGCTGCAGGGCAAGCTGCCGCGCCTGACGCTGCAGGACGGCGACACCATCGTCGTCGCCAAGCAGGGCTCCACCGTCTCGGCCGATGGCGCGGTGCGCAACAACTACCTCTTCGAGGTGGCCGGCGGCGGCATGGCGGGCAGCGAGCTGCTCGACCTCGCCGGCGCCCTGCCGGCGGTGACCAACGCGGTGATCCGCGGCACGCGGCGCGGCCAGCCCTGGTCGCGCTACGTGGACATGGCGGCGCTGCGGCAGCAGACCCTGCTCGACCAGGACGTCGTCACCTTCATCACCGACGCCCCGGCGCCCACCGTGCGCGTCTTCGTCGAGGGCAGCCGCATCGGTCCCTCGGTGCTGGTCGCCGACCGCGACATGAACCTCTGCCAGCTGCTCGACCATGTCGCGGTGGACGCGGCGCTGGCCGACACCGGGTCGGTCTTCCTGCTGCGGCCGCGCATCGCCGCGCAGCAGCGCCGCGCCATCAACGAGGCGCTGGACCGGCTGGAGCGGCAGCTCTTCACCGCCACCTCCGCCACCACGGGCGTCGCCGAGATCCGCAGCCAGGAGGCGCAGCTCGTCTCCAACTACATCCAGCGCGGCCGGCGGCTGCAGCCCGAGGGGCGCCTCGTGGTGATGGACAATGGCGGCCGCTGCTCGGCGGTGCGGCTCGAGGACGGCGACACCATCGTCATTCCCGAGCGCTCCGACACGGTTCTGGTGGCCGGCGAGGTGACGACGCCGCAGGCCATCCTGTGGCGGCCGGACATGACCATCGACGACTACATCAAGGCCGCCGGCGGCTACACCCAGCGCGGCGACAGCGGCGGGGTGATGATCCGCCGCGCCAGCGGGCAGATCATCCTCGACCCGCGCGAGGGGCCGCGCCCGGGGGATGAGCTGATCATCCTGCCGCAGCTCGGCGCCAAGAGCTTCCAGATCGCCCGCGACCTGCTGCAGCTGATCTACCAGTCGGCGCTGTCGGTGCGGGTGTTCAACTGAGGGCGGGGCGCTGACGCGGCGGGACCGGGAAACCGGCCCCGCGAGCCCCGGCTGCGAAACCCCCGCCCCGCCGGCGGGGGTTTTCTCTTTCCGGCCCTCAGCGCCGCAGGCAGACCACCGCCTGGCGCCTCTCCCAGCCTTCCGCCTCCAGCTCCGGCCGATCGCTTTCCGCCTCCGGCCAGCCCAGGCAGGCATAGCCGATGAAGCGCCAGGCCGCCGGCACGTCGAGCGCCGCCGTCACCGCCTCCGGCTCCAGGATGGAGACCCAGCCGAGGCCCAGCCCCTCGGCCCGCGCCGCGAGCCAGAGCGTGTGCAGCGCCATCACCGCCGAATAGGCCAGGGTCTCCGGCATGGTGCGGCGGCCGAGGCCGTGGCCCTGCTCCGGGTCGGGCAGGCAGAACAGCGCCAGCTGGCAGGGCGCGCGGTCCAGCCCCTCCAGCTTCAGCCGGGCATAGAGCGCGGCGCGCTCCGGCGCCTGCCCGGCCAGGGCCTCGGCATTGCTGCGGGCGAAGAGGGCGCGGATCGCCGCCCGCCGCTCCGGCGATTCGACGCGCACGAAGCGCCAGGGCTGGCTGAGCCCGACCGAGGGGGCCGTGCCGGCCAGCTCCAGCAGCGCGGCGATGCGCGCCTCCGGCACCGGGTCGGGCCGGAAGCGCCGCACGTCGCGGCGCCACAGGAACAGCGCGCGCAACGACTCGCGGAACGCCGCGCCGAACTCGGGCGGCGGCATCAGGCCGGGATGGGCAGCGCCCGGCGGAAGCGGCGGCCCTCCAGCAGCGCCAGCCGCCCGGCCGGATCATCCTCGCGCGCCAGGGCGAAGCCGGTGACGCCGATGCCGATCGGCCGTGCGCCCTCGATCGCCGGCCCCGCCGCGGTGATCTCGACGCGCAGCGCCGCCTCCTCGGCCCCCTCGCC
>NZ_JBSXMU010000163.1:0-6157 GCF_054073225.1 Teichococcus aerofrigidensis | reverse complement strand
CGCCCGGCACCGCGGGCCGGGCCAGCGCCGCCGCGGCCGCGGCATTGCCGGCCATGGCCGCCAGGGCGGCATGTCCGCAGGCCTCCAGCGCCGCCAGGGCCTGCCGCGCCAGCGCCGCCTCGCCGCCCGCCAGCGCCTCGCAGCCGGTGGTGTCGAGCAGCAACGTGTCGGGTGCCTCGGTGGCCACCAGGGGCGTGAAGCGCCGCAGATGCAGCGCCAGGGCCGTCAGGCGCGCCGCCGCGCGGTGCGGATCTTGCGGCAGCACCGTCGCCTGGGGCACCATGGCGCGCGCATCGGCCAGGGCCATGCCGGCCCGCAGGCCGAGCCGCGCCGCCGCCGGATCCACCGCCATGACCAGGCGGCGCGGCCCCTCAATGCCCCAAAGCAGCAGGGGGCCGGGGTCCAGCCCCTCGCTCTCCAGCCAGGGCAGGTGCAGCGCCAGGATGCGGCGGGGCGCGGCCTCCATCACGCCGGCTCCGCGCGCAGCGACTCGCCGTCCCAGGACACCCGCCAGCGCCGTGCCGCCTCCAGCCGGGGCGCGCGCAGCAGCGTGATCTCCCAATGCGGCATGGCGGGGGAGCGGGGGTCGGGGGCCGGCAAGGGGCGGATCCGCCAGCGCGTGCGCGCCGTGGTGGGGCCGGCCGGCTCCCCGGCGGGGCGGAGGAGCAGGGCCAGGGCGCCGCGCTCCGCCGCCAGCTGCAGTCGCCGCAGCGCGGTCAGGCCCGGCGGCGGCCCTTCCGCCAGCCGCAGGAGCACTCCCGCCACGGCCGGGCAGCGCAGGCTCTCCTCCATCGCCCAGAGCGCCTCGTCGCGCCGTTCCGCCTGGACCAGCACCAGCCGCTCGGGCGGCAGGCCGAAGCCATGCAGCCCGGCGGCCCAGCCCGTCGGCCCCGGTTCGATCCAGCACACCGTGCCGCCGGCCCGGCCGAGCAGGATGGCGGCGAAGCCCAGCGCGGCCGGCATCTGTTCCTCCCCGGCGGTCAGGATCTCATGCAGCATGGCGCGCGGCAGCCCACCGGGAGGCAAGGCGTCATCCAGGGCGGCGCAGAGCGGGATGCCGGGCCAGGCCTCCAGGCCGGGGCAGAGGGCACCCCGCTCGAGGCGGGCGATGCGTTCCCGCAGGCTGGCCAGGGAGGGAGGGTGGGCGGGGCTGGGCATGTTCTAGTTTTGTTCTTATCTTGCCGCGCTTGCAAGCCTGTCGCGCCCAGGCTTGAGCGGGCGGGGCGGGGCTGCCCCTACGAGATTTCATTGCTGTGAACCTCCCGACCAGTATAGACGGGTCCGCCCCAGCCCCCGGAGCATGGATGTCAAGCAGTCTCGCGCAGTTTCAGGACGGAAATCCGCCGCCGCGGCGCGCCATCCGCCCTGACCGCGCCTGCCCTGCTGCCCTCCCGCGCCGCATGGCGGCCGGCACTTCGCCCCCCCGGCTTTCCGCTTGGCCTCTCCCTGGACACCGGGCCTCGCGATTTTCCTCCTCATGCGGAGGGGTTTTTGCGGTGGGTCCGCCTTCCTAGATAAGCGCGGACCGGTGGGCGACCGACGCACCGCCCGACCCCCAGAGCGATCCCCCGCCAATGTCCGTGTTCGCCCTCCGGCGTGACGCGGGGCGGGCGGCGGCATGGCACGAGACAGACGGGACCCCCTCGGTCCCCCATAACGAAGCAGGTGAATCAATGGACGGGATGTTTACCTACGGTACGGCGGATCAGAGCGATGCCGAGGGTGGCGAGACCCTCAAGGCGCGGCATTCGGCGTTCGGGGACATCCTGGGCCAGGAAGGTCAGGACCTGCCCGAGCGCGACGGCACCCTGACCGAGGAGGCGCGCGGCTGGCGCGCCGGCTATGACGCCGGCGAGGAAGGCCTGGACGCTTCCGCCGGGGAGCAGGACGACGAGGCCGAATCCCCCCGCGAGGAGGCGGAGGCCGAGGAAAGCGCCGACGAGGCGGGCGAGGGCGGCAACGTCAACGAGGCCAGCATGGCCCGTTCCGACGATCCCGTCCGCATGTTCCTGCGCGAGATGAGCGGCACCGACCTGCTGACGCGGGAGCAGGAGATCGCGCTGGCCCAGCGCATCGAGGCCGGGCGGGACGCCATGCTGGCCGGGCTCTGCGAGAGCCCGATGACCTTCGTGCACATCGCCGCCTGGAAGACCGCGCTGGAGCAGGGGCAGATGCCGCTGCGGGACGTGGTCGAGCTGGAGGCCATGGCGGCCGATGCCGCTTCCCCCGCCGTGGCCGTCGAGGTGGAGGAGGGCGAGGAGGCCGAGGCCGCGCCGCACGCCACGCTCGACGAGAAGATGAAGCCGGAGGTGCTGGCCGCCTTCGTGGCGGCGCTGGAGGCGCATGAGCAGCTGCGCGCCATGCCGCCCCGCAGCGAGGCCGCGATGGCCTATCGCCAGGAGATGGTGGGCCTCTTCGCCGCGCTGCGCCTGCGTCCGGCCCGGCTCGACCTGCTGGTCGGCCAGGTGCGCGACACCAACCGCCGCCTGCTGGCGCTGGATGGCAAGGCGATGCGCCTGGCCACCGCCGCGCGCATGGACCGCGACTTGGTGATCAGCCTCTGGGACGGCAGCGAGCAGGGCGCGGCGGCGCTGCTGCAGGCGGTGCAGAAGGCCAAGACCAGCTCCGCCAAACGCGAGGCCAGCCTGCGGGAGCTGCGCGAGGGCCTGCCGGGAATCCGCGCCGCCGTGGCGGCGCTGGAGGCGGAGAGTGGCCTGCCGGCGGCCGAGCTGCGCCGTGTCTGCGCCGAGGTCGGCCGTGGCGAGCGTGACATGCGCAAGGCGAAGGAGGAGCTGACGCGGGCGAACCTGCGTCTCGTCGTCCACATCGCCAAGCGCTACCGCAACCGCGGCCTGATGTTCGGCGACCTGATCCAGGAGGGCAACATCGGCCTGATGCGCGCGGTCGACAAGTTCGACTGGCGCCGCGGCTTCAAGTTCGCCACCTACGCCACCTGGTGGGTGCGGCAGGCGATCACCCGCTCGCTGGCCGATCAGGCGCGCACCATCCGCGTGCCGGTGCACATGACCGAGACGGTGGGCAAGGTGGCGCGGATGAGCCGCCGTTTCCAGCAGAAGGCCGGCCGCGAGCCGACGCCGGAGGAGCTGGCGGGCGAGCTCGGCATGTCGGTGGACAAGGTGCGCGCCGTGCAGCGCCTGGCGCGCGAGCCGGTCAGCCTGGAGAACCCGATCGGCGAGGATGATGACGGGCGCCTCGGCGACTTCATCGAGGACGAGAACGCGGTGATCCCCTTCGAGGCCGCCGCCCGGTCCTCGATGCGCGACGCCACCATGCGCATCCTCTCCGACCTGACGCCGCGCGAGGAGCGTATCCTGCGCATGCGCTTCGGCATCGGCGGCGAGAACGACCACACGCTGGAGGAGGTCGGCAAGACCTTCAACGTGACCCGCGAGCGCATCCGCCAGATCGAGGCGAAGGCGCTGAAGAAGCTGCAGGTCTCGAAGCGCGGACGGTCGCTGCGCAGCTTCCTGGCCTGAGCCGGGCCAGGGGATCGCCCCTGGGCTCGCCCCCGGCCCCGCGATTGTCGGCGGCGGTTCAGAGGATCGCCGTCTCCACCGCGCCGACGCCCGCGAACTCCGCCCGCACCCGGCTGCCGGCCTCCACGGCGGGCATGCCGGTGCAGCTTCCCGTGGTGATCACCATGCCCGCCTTCAGCCCGCCGTAGCGGTGGGCGCCCTTGTTGGCGAGCCACTGGATCAACCGGATCGGCTCCCCGGCCGAGTTGCCGCCAACCTGCTCGACCACCACCCTGTCATTGAAGGTGAGCTTCACCGGCAGGGCGGGCGGATCGATGTGGCGCCAGTCCATGACCGCCGGCCCGACCACCAGGGCGCCATGGCTCGCCTGGTCGGCGGTGTGGCTCAGCGGATCGCGCCCCAGGCTGACGAAGCGCGTATCGACGATCTCGATCGTCGGATGCAGGCTCTCGATGGCGTCCAGAACCTCCTCGCGCGAATAGGGCGCCTCGCGCGGCGGCAGGTCGGCGCCGAGGCGGTAGCCGATCTCGGCCTCGATGCGGGTGATATTGAAATCGGCGGCGGCATAGGGCGTGGCGTCGAAGCGCAGGTTGCGCTCGTGCAGCGGCGCGCCGGAGGGATCGGCGGTGGGGGAGGCGGCGCCGACCTTGAAGCCGGCGATCGGGCCCAGCGCCTCGGCCACCAGCGCGTGGATGGCGAAGACATCCTCCATGGAGGCCGGCTGCGCGCCTTCCGGCAGCGCCTCCAGCCAGTTGCGGCTGCGCCGGGCTTCCAGCAGGGCGGCGGCGGCGGCAGCGGTATCGGTGGCCATAAGCGGGGTTTCTCCTTGGTGATCTGACGGTGGTCGTGGGGGCTGGGATCGTCGGGGCAGCGGGCCATGACGCGGCCGCGGCATCCTGCCGCAAGCCGGCGGGGCCGGGGAGGGGGGCTTGTGACGGGCGGCACCGATGCTATCGAGGCGGCTGTCAGGAGGCCCGCGAGTCGTGACGATCAATCCCCCCGGCATCTCCTCTGGCATCGCCGCGCCCGGCCGTTACCTGCTGCTGCGGCTGGGCACCCGGCGCTGTGCCCTGCCGGCCGCCGCGGTGCGGGAGCTGCTGCCGCTGCCCCGCCTCTGGCGGCCGCCCGGCCTGCCCCGTCCCCTGGCCGGCTTCCTGAACCTGGGCGGCGCGGCGGTGCCGGTGCTCGACCTGCCCCGCCTCCTCGGCCTGGCCGATCCCGCCGGCGGGGCCGAATCGGCGCTCTACCGCCACCTCGTCCTGACGGCGGGCGTGCTGCCGGGGCAGGATCTCGCCCTGCTGGTGGACCGCGTGCTGGACATGATGCCGGCCCCCGCCTCCGCGCTGCGGCCGCTCGCGCCGGAGCAGAGCCTGAACGGATGCGCCGCGGCGGAGATCGAGACGCCCGAGGGTTTCGTGCATCTCCTGGCGCCGGAGCGGATCCTGCTGGCGCAGGAGCGGTCGCGGCTCGCGGCGCTGCGCGACGCGGAACAGGCGCGCCTGGCGGAATGGGATGGCGCCGTCTGATGCCGCCGTGCTGATGCCGGGGTCGCGCCCGGACTTCATCCCCGATGCGGAGTTCGAGCGGCTGAAGGCGTTGCTCATCGCGCGGACCGGGCACTTCTACTACCAGGACAAGGATACCCTGCTGTGGGAGCGGCTGCGCCGCCGCCTGCAGCGCACCGGCCTGCGCGGCTGCGGCGCCTATCTGGACCGCCTCGCCGATCCTCTGCTGGGCGAGGCGGAATGGATAGCGCTCGAGGCCGAGATCACCATCGGCGAGACGTTCTTCTTCCGCTACGCCGAGCAGTTCGCCGCCCTGCGTGGCACCATCCTGCCGGAGATCCTGGGGCGCCGGGCGCCGTCACGGGGCCTGCGGATCTGGAGCGCCGGTTGCGCCAGCGGGGCGGAGCCCTATTCCCTGGCCATCCTGCTCCGCCGGATCCTGGGGGAGGAACTGGCGGAATGGCGGGCCTATCTCCTGGGCACCGACCTGAACGAGGCGGTGCTGCAGATGGCGCGGGCCGGGCGCTACAGCCGCTGGGCGTTGCGCGGCGTGCCGGCGGAGGAGGTGGAACGGGACTTCCTGCCGCAGCCCGGCGGGCGGGACTGGCTGCTGCGGCCCGAGCACCGCGCCATGGTGCGCTTCGAGCGGCACAACCTGCTCAGCCTGCTCGACGGCACGTCGCCGCTGCAGATCAATGAATTCGACCTGATCCTCTGCCGCAACGTACTGATCTACTTTCACCCCGACACGGTGGTGCGGATCGTGCGCGCCCTGGCGGAGCGGCTTGCCGAGGGCGGCTGGCTGCTGCTGGGCCATGCCGAGCCGAACCCCGCCTTCGCGGAGTTCCTGGAGGTGGTGAACCTGGCGGGCACCGTGGCCTACCGGCGGCCCGCCGCCGCCCTCCGGCCGCCGGAGGCGGCACCGGGGCCCCCCGCCCCCCCCCCCGCCCCCCCCCCGCCCGCGGGGGGCGCCACCGCCGCCTCCGCCTCCGCCCCCGCCCTCCGGCCCGCCTCCCCCCCCGCGTGTCCTTCCGTCGTGGCCACCGCCGCCCCGCAGGGCCGTTCCGCCACCCCCGCCGCCCCCGCCGGGGGCCGGCGCCCCGGGGGGGGGCGCGGGGCCAAACCGCGGCCCCCCCGAGGCCGCCCGCTCGGAGC
>NZ_JBSXMU010000162.1:0-6216 GCF_054073225.1 Teichococcus aerofrigidensis | reverse complement strand
CGCCAGGGCCGTGGTCGCCGCCGGCAGCGCCGCCGGGCGCAGCGCGACGCCGAGGGCAGGGCAGTCGAAGCCGCCGCGCCCGTCCGGCCGCCCCTCCAGCACATTGGCGCCGCCGAGGAAGCCGGCCACGAAGCGCGTCGCCGGGCGCTCGTAGACGGCGCGCGGCGGGCCCTGCTGCACCAGCCGCCCGGCCTCCAGCACGGCCACGCGGTCGGCCAGCGACAGCGCCTCCTGCTGGTCGTGCGTCACCATGATGAAGGCGGCGCCGGTCGCCCGCTGCAGGGCGCGCAGCTCGAAGCCGGTGCGCTCGCGCAGATGCGCGTCCAGCGCGCCCAGCGGCTCGTCCAGCAGCAGCAGGCGGGGCCGCTTGACCAGGGCGCGGGCCAGGGCGACGCGCTGCCGCTGGCCGCCCGAGAGGCGCTGCGGCATGCGGCCCTCCAGCCCCTCCAGCCCGACCAGGGCGAGCGCCCCGGCCACGCGGCGCTCGCGCTCGGCCCGCGGCACGCCGTCGCGCCGCAGGCCATAGGCGATATTGGCCGCGACGCTCAGATGCGGGAACAGCGCGTAGGACTGGAACATCATGTTCAGCGGCCGCGCATGCGGCGGCAGCGGCGCGAGGTCCTGCCCCGCGAGGTCGAGCCGGCCGGCATCGGCCGTCTCGAAGCCGGCGATGACGCGCAGCAGCGTGGACTTGCCCGAGCCCGAGCCGCCGAGCAGCGTCAGGAACTCGCCGGGCGCGACGTCGAGGTCGAGCCCGTCCAGCGCCAGATGGTCGCCAAAGCGCTTGACCAGGCCACGCAGCGAGAGCAGCGGCGGGATGGCCGGCAAGGCTCAGCGCCCGGCCTTGATGCGGTTCCAGCTGCGGCTGCGCCCCCGCTCCACCGCCGGCGCCAGGGTGGTGGCGATGAAGGTCCGCTGCAGCATCTCGGTCGTCGGATAGACATTCGGGTCCTGCCGCACGGCGGGATCGACCAGCGCCGTCGCCGCCGGGACGGCGTTGGGGTAGCGCACCTGGTTGGTGATGCCGGCCATCACCGCGGGCCGCAGCAGGAAGTCGATGAAGGCATGCGCCGCCGCGGGGTTCGGCGCATCGGCCGGGATGGCCAGCATGTCGAACCAGAGCTGCGCGCCTTCCCTCGGCTGCACGTAGCCGATCTCGACGCCGCGCCCGGCGGCCTGGGCGCGCGCCCGCGCCTGGATGACATCGCCAGAATAGGTCAGGGCGACGCAGTACTCGCCGGTGGCCAGCGCGTCCATGATGTTGCCGCTGGCGGTGATGGCGCGGACATAGGGGCGGATCGCCAGCAGCGCCTCCTCGGCGGCGCGCTGCGAGGCGGCGTCGGTGGCGTTCGGGTCGCGGCCCAGCCAGCGCAGCACCGAGGGGAAGACATCCGTCGCGCTGTCCATCACCGCGATGCCGCAGCGGGCGAGGCGCTGCGCATTCTCGGGTTTCATCAGCAGGTCCAGGCTGTCGAGCGGCGCGCCGGGCAGGAGCTCGCGCACGCGGTCGAGCCGGATGCCGAGGCCCACCGTGCCATAGAGGTAGATGGCGCCATGGCGGTTGCCCGGGTCGCTCGCCTCCACCTGGCGCAGCAGGAGGGGATCCTGGTTGCCCCAGTTCGGGATCCGGTCGCGGTCGAGCGGCAGCAGCGCGCCGGCGCGCACCAGCCGGGCGAAGGTCGGCTCGCTCGTCGGCACGATGATGTCGTAGCCCGAGCGCCCCGCGGAGAGCTTGCCCTCCAGCGTCTCCAGGCTGTCGAAGACATCGTAGCGGATGCGGATGCCGGTCTCCTGCTGGAAGCGCGCTACCGCGTAGGGATCGATGTAGTCGGACCAGTTGTAGACGTTCAGCACCGGCGGCTGCTGCGCCGCCACCGGACCTGGCGCCCCCAGGGCCAGAAGGACGGGCAAGGTCAGGGCGAGGAAGCGTCGGAGCATGCGGCGGTGATCCTGCGGCGTTGCGGAGCGCGCCCAGGCTAGTGGCGGGCGCGGCGCGGGTCCACGCCGGAAGGGCCGGGCCGGAAAGAAAATGTACCCATCAATCTAGGATTATTTTCTTGACATCCCCTCCCCCCCTCCGCTAACTCCGCTGCATCAACGGCCGAGTTGCGCCCACCGCCTGCGCCCCGGCCCGCCCCCCGAGGTCTTCGAGCCCCGTCCCTCCCGCCCCGCGCGCCCCCCGGCGCCGGGGCTTTTTTTCGTGCCGGTCGCCGCGCCCGCACCAGGAGATGCGCATGCCCTTCGATCCCCGCGGATTGTCGCCGCTGAGCAGCACCGGCAGCTTCACGCTCTGGCTCTACGTCACCACCGACACCCGCGCCGCCATCCTGGCGCAGGGCTATTTTGCCAGCGCGGCGGACCGGCTGCTGCCCGGCCACATCCTCGTGGCGCAGGCGGCGGATTCGCTGAACTTCCTGCCGGTGCAGAGCAGCGGCCGGGTCGGCAACGGCGTGGTGCTGGATGCCTCGGCGGCGCCGCTGCGGCTGGCCGCCTCCTCCGCCCTCGGCCTCGCCTTCAGCCTGCCGCCGGTCGATGCGGCGACGCGCAGCGTGGCGCTCGATGCGGTGCCGGCCGGCCTCTACATCGGCCGGGGCTTCGCCGTCAGCGCGCGCGTCGGCGGGCCGATCGCGGCGCTCGAGTTCAGCATCCTCGATGCCAGCGGCGGCGTGGTGGCC
This sequence comes from Teichococcus aerofrigidensis, assembly GCF_054073225.1. Taxonomy (NCBI): domain Bacteria; kingdom Pseudomonadati; phylum Pseudomonadota; class Alphaproteobacteria; order Acetobacterales; family Roseomonadaceae; genus Roseomonas; species Teichococcus aerofrigidensis. The sequence goes on along the minus strand of NZ_JBSXMU010000162.1, from coordinate 3,541 downwards.
GGGCCCGTGACCAGCAGCGTCGCCAATGGCGCGGCCTCGGCCAGCTTCACCGCCCCCGCGCCCGGCACCGGCTACCGCATCCGCGTCCGCGACCCGCTGGAGCCGCTGGCGACGCACACCTCCGCCAGCTTCGTCGTCACCGAGCCCTTCGCCCTGCTGACCGAGACGGGGGCGAGCATCTCCGGAGAGAGCGGCGGCGAACTCCTGCTCTGACCCGGCACGCCCTTCCCGCCCCTCCCCCCAAGGATCTCCCGATGTCCGACAAGAAGATCAGCGAACTGCCCGCCGCCGCCACCCTCAGCGACGCCGATCTGACGCCCGTGGTGCAGGGCGCGGCCACGCTGGCCGAGACGCGCGGCGCCAGCATCGCGCAACTGCGCGGCGGCATCCTGGTGGAACGCGCCCGCCATGTGCGCGACTACGGCGCCGTGGGCGACGGCCTCACCGACGACACGGCGGCGATCCAGGCCGCGCTCGATGCCGCGGCCGCGGCGGGCGGCGGCGCCGTCCTGCTCGGCCCGCGCCGCTACCGGGTGGCCGCGGCGGAGCTGGAGGTGAAGGACGGCGTCTTCCTGCAGGGCCGCCCGGGCAGCGGCGGCTGGCGCCAGGACGGCGACTTCACCACCCTCGGCTACGCGATCCTGCTCAGCCCCGCGCGGACCATCCGCATCCGCCGCAACGCCGGGCTGCAGGGCATCGCCGTGCTGCGCGAGGGGCTGACGGCGCCGCGGACGCTGCGCGAGGGCTTCGCCGCCGCCGCCGCCTTCACCGGGACGGCGATCACCGTGGGCGACGGCGGCAGCGGCAACTCCGCCGGCAACGGCGCCGACGCGCTGCTCTCGCGGCTGCTCATCCTCGGCTTCGACTGGGGCATCCGCAGCGACGGCAACGCGCGCCTGCGCGTCGAGCAGGTGCTCGGGGACTGCACCAACGGCCTCTACCTCGGCCGCTCCTACGATGTCTCGCGCATCAGCGAGGTGAACTGGCACCCGCTGGTCACCGCCTCGCGCGGCTGGTCGGCGCAGCGCGTCCCCGTCGCCGGCGTCGCGGCCGGCCCGGCGGGGCTGTTCCGCGTGACCACCGCCACGGCCCACGGGCTGGCGACCGGCGACCTCGTCAACATCGCCGAGGTCGGCGCCTCCGGCGCGCCCTCGCTCTGGGGCCGCTGGACCGTGACGGCGGTGGACGCCACCACCCTCGACCTGCAGGGCAGCAGCTTCACCGCGGGCTGGACCTCGGGCGGCGCGGTCTACTTCACGGCGAACCGCCGCCCCGGCATCGCCTACCAGGCCTATGACTGCGACATGGCCAGCTTCGAGAACTGCTTCGAGTACGGCCACGACATCGGCTTCGACATCGGCGACGAGGTGCATTCCTGCAGCTTCATCAACACCGGCACCGATGCCTGGGTGGACATGGCCGACCCGCAGACGATCGGCATCCGCATTCGCGGCACCGCGCTGCGCAACAAGTGGATGGGCGGCTTCATCTCCTCCAAGGGCTGCTCGCTGCAGGTGATGACCACCGGCTCCGAGCAGCATGAGGTGATCGGCGTCAATGTCACCGGCGGCGCGCGCCGCGTCGCCGAGGTGCTGTCCGGCCAGGTCTCGCTGATCGGCTGCGACTTCACCGGCCCTCCCGGCACCAGCAACGTGACCGGCAGCACCATCCATCTCGGCGCCTCGGCCGGGCCAGTGATCGTCGCCGGCTGCGACACCGGCGCCGTCACCTTCACCGCCGACAGCGCGGCGGCGATGCGCCGGCTGCAGCTGCTCGGCAACCGCGGCGCGGTGCAGACCACGCAGCGCATCGCCGCCGGGCGCGTCGAGCTCGCCTCTGTCAGCGCGGCCGGCGCCATCGAGACGCGGCTCTCGGCCGATACCGACGGCGCCGTCAACCTGCACCAGCGCGGCACCTCCGCCGGCGCCCAGCTGCGGCTGTACAAGGCGGGCGCCGCCACCGCGGCGGTGACGGCGGCGAGCATCGCCGTCAGCGGCAACGACTGCGTCTTCGCCGGCGACAGCGGAAACCTCAACCCGTCCTTCATCTTCGGCGGCAGCGGCATGACCGCGGCACAGACCCTGCGCCTGCGCCGCCTCTCCACCACGCCGGCGGCGAACGACCGCCTCGCCGTGCTGGAGGCCAGCGGCAACAACAGCGGCGGCAGCGAGCAGGTCTTCGGCCGGCTGGTTGCGGTCGCCGAGACGGTGGCGGCGGGCAGCGAATCGGGCGCGCTGGTGCTGGAGACGCGCTCCGGAGGCAGCGTGGCGGAGCGCCTGCGGCTGGCCGGCAACGGCACGCTGACGGTCGCCGGCCCGGTGGTCCTGCCGGCCGACCCGACATCGGCGCTGCAGGCTGCCACCAAGCAGTATGTCGACAGCCAGTTCACCGCGCGGCGCATGACCACCCTGGCGCTGGCCACGACCACCGTGCTGACCCATGCCGCGCATAACGGGCGGATGCTGATCGCCAATCCCGGCGCCGCCCTGTCGCTGAGCTGGGCGAACACCGGCGACGGCTTCAGCTGCAGCGTCATCAACCGCACCGGCGCGGACCTGGCGCTGAGCCTCGCGGGCTTCACCGGCAACACCGCGCCCACCAACAGCGACGGCTACACGCGCATCCGCGCCGGCGGCGTCGCCACGCTGATGACCTATTCCCCGGACGGGGGCACCACCCGGATCTGCCACCTGGCCGGGGCGGGGGCGCCCTGATGACGCCGGGGATGGTCATGCCGGGCCTGCTCGGCGGGCCGGGCGGGCTGCGCCTGCTCGGGCCCGGCTATGCCGGCCGGCTCGCCACGCTGCGCGCCGGCGGCGCGCTGGCGGCGGATGCCTCCGGCGCCTTCCGGCCGGTGGCGGCGAACCAGCCGCGCTTCCAGGGGCCCGCCGGGCGCCTGCTGGTCGAGGCGGCGGGCGGCAACGCCATCCGCAACCCGCGGATGGAGGGCGCGGCGGTGGGCAGCCAGCTCGGCGCCGGCGCCAGCCTGCCCAGCTTCTGGGCCACCGTCATCTCGCTCGGCCTGCGGATCGGGGTGATGGATGTCGGCAGCGAGGACGGCCTGCCCTGCATGGACCTCCGCCTCTACGGCACCCCCACCGCCACCGGCGCCGTGCGGCTGTCGATGGAAGCCGCCAACGCGGCGGCGGCGCAGGGGCAGGGCTGGACGCTCTCCTGCTTCCTGCGGCTGCTCGCCGGCAATCTCGGCACCTCCGTCGCCCGCACGCAGATCGTCGAGCGCAGCGGCGGCGGCGGCTTCCTCACCAGCACGACGGGGCCGGCCATGGCACCCGGCCCCGGCGCGCTGGCCGGGCAGCGGTCGGTGCATCAGCACAGCGTCGCCCTCGCCGCCACCACGCAGGTGACGCCGGAATTCACCCTGTCGGTGGAGGCGGGCGTGGCGCTCGACGTGACGCTGCGCCTGGGCGCGCCGCAGCTCGAGGCGGGCGGGCGCGCCACCACGCCGGTCCTGCCGCCGGCCGGCCAGCCCGGCGTCGCCGCGCGCGCGGCCGATCAGCCCTCCTGGACGCCGCAGGGCGGG
>NZ_JBSXMU010000161.1:0-6231 GCF_054073225.1 Teichococcus aerofrigidensis | reverse complement strand
GGCCACCGCCACCCCGGAGCCGGTCGGCGCCTACCGTGCCTGGCGGGGCCGCCAGTCCGACGCGTCCCGCCTCCGCGCGCGGGCGGGCTGACGCGGCGCCCGCGTCATGCTAGCGCGGCGCCGTTCCGCTTGAGGGGTAGGCGCGCGATGAAGGTTCTCCTGGTGGGCGGCGGCGGCCGCGAACATGCCCTGGCCTGGGCGCTCTCGGGCTCCGGCCTGCTGAGCCGGCTCTGGGTGGCGCCGGGCAATGCCGGCATCGCCGAGATCGCCGAATGCGTCGCCATCGGCGCCGAGGATGTCGCCGGCCTCGTCGCCTTCGCGACGGCGCAGGCGGTCGATCTGGTCGTGGTCGGCCCCGAGGCGCCGCTGACGCTGGGCCTGGCCGATGCCTGCGCGGCCGCCGGGCTGCGTTGCTTCGGCCCCAGCGCCGCGGCGGCGAGGCTCGAGGGCAGCAAGGCCTTCACCCGCGAGGTCGCCACCGCCGCCGGCGTGCCGGGCGCCGAATGGGCGCGCTTCACCGACCCCGCCGCCGCCCGCGCCTATATCCGGGAGAAGGGCGCGCCGATCGTGGTCAAGGCCGACGGGCTGGCCGCCGGCAAGGGCGTGGTGGTGGCGGCCTCCGTCGAGGAGGCCGAGAGGGCCGTCGCCGAGATCATGGAGGATCGCGTCCACGGCGCCGCCGGGGCCGAGATCCTGGTCGAGGAATGCCTGGTCGGGCAGGAGGTCTCCTTCTTCGCGTTGTGCGACGGCACCACCGCCCTGCCCATGGCGGCGGCGCAGGACCACAAGCGCGTGGGCGAGGGCGACACCGGCCCGAACACCGGCGGCATGGGCGCCTATTCCCCGCCCCCCGCCTTCACGCCCGAGATCGAGGCCGAGGTGATGGCGCGCATCATCCGCCCCACCCTGGCCGAGATGACGCGGCGCGGCACCCCCTTCCGCGGCGTGCTCTTCGCCGGCTTGATGCTGACGGACGGGGGGCCACGCCTGATCGAGTTCAATGTCCGCTTCGGCGATCCCGAATGCCAGGTGCTGATGATGCGGCTGCAATCGGACCTGCTGGCCGCGCTGCTGGCCGCCTGCGACGGCGAGCTGGACCGCTTCACCCTGCGCTGGTCGCGCGAGGCCGCGATGGTCGTGGTCATGGCGGCGCGCGGCTATCCCGGCGCCTATGCCAAGGGCAGCGTGATCGAGGGGCTGGAGGCGGCGGCGCAGGTGCCCGGCGCCCAGATCTTCCACGCCGGCACGGCGCGGGCGGAGGACGGGTCGCTGATCGCCACCGGCGGCCGCGTCCTGGGCGTCGCCGGCAGTGGCGCGTCCCTGCGGGCGGCGCGCGACGCCGCCTATGAGGCGGTGGACGCCGTGCGCTGGCCCGGCGGCTTCTGCCGCCGCGACATCGGCTGGCGCGCGCTGGATCGCTGAGCCGGAGACCGCCGGCCCCCGCTCAGGCCGCGCCAGGCAGGGGGCAATGGGGCAGGGGACGGTAGGGCAGGGGCGCGAAGCGGGTGCTGTGCCATTCGACGTCCCGCCAGACGCCCTCCGTCACATAGGGGTCCGCCGCCCACCAGGCGCGGGCCGCCTCGGGCGCCGGATGCGCGGTGATGGCCAGGGAGCCGATCATGCGCCCGCCCGGACTGTCCAGCAGCGCCCCGCCCACGGCGAGCAGGCCCTCCGCCGCCGCCGGACGGACACGGGCGAGATGCGCCTCGCGCGCCGCCATCCGGCGTGCCGGCGCGGCGCTGTCCTGGCCATCCCGGGCGAGGGCGATGACATGGCTGGGCCGGCCGGGCGCGGGCCCCGCCGGAAGCGGAGGGTAGGGCAGCGGGGCGATGCGGAAGGGATGAGCCGTGTGGCTCTCCCAGATTCCCTCGCGCCGGAACGGCTCGGCCTCGAGGTAGCGCTCGAGCGCTTCCTCCGTCACCAGCATCAGCGATCCCCGATAGGCGCCGTCCTCCTCCAGCAGCGGCACGCCGAGGATCAGCGATCCGGCCTCGGCCATGGGGCGGATGAGGGCGAGATGCGCCTCCCGCACGGCGCCGATCCGCGCGCCGGCTCCGGCCGAGGCCCGGGCCAGGACCAGGCGGCATTCCGTCATCCCACGTCTCCCATCCGGCTCACCTGCCCGAAGGGAGGGCCGGGCCGTGGTCCAGCTCCAGCGCCATGTAGATCGTCCCCGGCAGGGGGTTGGCATAATAGGCTTCCGTGCGGCGGAAGCCGAGACCGGCGTAGAGCGCCTGCGCCGCCTGCATGGAGGCGAGGGTGTCCAGCCGGACGCGCCGGTAGCCCATGGCGGCGGCGTGGTCGAGGACCGACCGGGCCAGGCGGCGGCCAAGGTCGTGGCCCCGCGCCTCGGGATGCACATAGAGACGTTTCATCTCCGCCTCACCCTCGGCAGCCATGGGGCGCAGGGCGACGCAGCCGAGAGGCCTGGCCATTCTGCCGCGGGCCAGGAGGAGGATTCCGCGCGGCGGCGCATAGGCCCCGGGCAATCCGGCCAGCTCGGCCTCGAAGCGCTGGAAGGCGAGATCGATGCCGAGGCCCCGGGCATATTCAGCGAAGAGGCCGCGGATCGCCGCGATATCCTCGGGCGAGGCGGCTTCGACGATCCGGACGGTCGGGTGTTCGGGCATGGTCCTTCCTGGCGGCCCAGGCCCACCCTTAACGCGGCTGCATCACCCTTGCCCAGAGGAGGACAGGGTTCAGTGGTCCCGCCCGCGTCCGGTCCTGGCCTGCAGCGCGTCGATCCGCTTCGAGGCCTCGGCCTTGGTCAGCCCTTCCTCGAAGGGCTCGCCGGCCTCCTCGCTCAGGGTCCTCAGATAGCTGGCCTGGGCGCCGGTCATGGTCTCCTCGCCCGTGGTCCAGTTGTCGGGATCCTTGACGGTGTTGTTGGGCGCCGTGTCGGCGGGAGTGTCGTCCTTGGGTTTGGCCATCGGGTCCTCCGGGCGCCTGTTCGCGCCTTGTTCCCGATGGAAACGACGCGGGGGCGGCGTGGGTTGCGCCACCCCCGCGCGATCAGCGGCGCCCGGTGGCGCGCAGCACCGCCAGGGCCAGGCCCGTCTTGACCAGGGTGCCGGGGATGAAGAGGACGAAACCGGCCATGACGGCCTGCTCCAGGCCGGTGAAGGTGGCCAGCCAGAGCACGCCGGGGATGAAGAGAAGCAGGTGGGCGGCCAGCAGCACCCCGGCCTGCCGCGGCAGCGCGCCCCGCGCGTGGCCGGCCAGCCAGGCGGCGGCGGCGAAGCCCAGCAGGTATCCGGCGGTCGGGCCCATCAGCGCGGCCGGGCCGGCGCCGCCGCCGGCGAAGACCGGCAGGCCCATGGCGCCTTCCGCCAGATAGAGCAGCACGGTGGCGGCGCCGAAGCGGGCGCCGCCCAGGGCGCCGAGCAGCAGCACGACCAGCGTCTGCAGGGTCGCCGGCACCGGCCACATCGGCACGCTGACCTGGGCCGAGGCGGCGAGCGCGGCGGAGCCCAGCAGGGCGAGGCCGGCATACAGGGCACCGGTGCGGGCGCGCCGGGCGGAAGGCAGGATCATCGTCATCGGGGAGGGTCCGTTCTGGCGTCTTGATCCACCGGGCTTGCCACGATGCCCGCCTCCCCGGCAAGCGCCAGCAGCCGCTGCATGGCGCCCGGCAGCGCCGCGATGGCCGCGTCCAGCGAAAGCCATTCGCCCTCCGCCACGAGGCCGGGCGGCGCCTCGGCCGCCAGCAGGGTCATGCGCAGCTCGAAATGGGTGAAGCCATGCCGCGCCTCGCCCGGCAGCGGGCGCCAGTTGGGCGTGGCGGCGGGCGCGAAGGCCATCGCCTCGGTCTCGGTCCAGCCTTCCTCGCGCCAGGGGGTGCCGGGCAGGCCGAGCATGCCGCCCAGCAGGCCGGTGGGCGGGCGGCGGCGCAGCAGGATGCGCCCGGCGGCGTCCGTCAGCAGGAAGTGCACGCCGCGCTTCAGCGGCCGCGCCGCCCTGGGGGCCTTGCGCGGCAGGCCGGCGGCGATGCCGGCACGCTGGCCGAGGCAGGCATCGCGCCAGGGGCAGAGGGCGCAGGCCGGGTTGCGCGGCGTGCAGATCGTGGCGCCGAGGTCGAACAGCGCCTGCACGAAATCCGCCGGCCGCTCGCGCGCCGCCGCCTGCTCCATCCAGCCCTGGGCCAGGGCGGCCAGGCGCGGGCGCGCGCCCGGCAGGGGCTCCTCGATGGCGAGCAGCCGGGCGGTGACGCGTTCGACATTGCCGTCCAGCGGCACCACCGGCCGGTCGAAGGCGATGGCGCCGATGGCAGCGGCGGTATAGGCCCCGATGCCCGGCAGCGCGCGCAGTCCCTCCACGGTGTCGGGGAAGCCGCCCCGCTCCGCCACGGCCCGGGCACAGGCATGCAGGTTGCGGGCGCGGGCATAGTAGCCGAGCCCGGCCCATTCCTCGGCCACCGCCTCCCAGGGCGCGGCGGCGAGGGCCCCGACGCTCGGGAAACGCGCCAGGAAGCGGCGCCAGCGCGGCGTCACGGCGGCGACGGTGGTCTGCTGCAGCATGACTTCGGAGAGCCAGATGCGGTAGGGATCGCGCGTCGCCTCGCGCCAGGGCAGGGCGCGGCGGTGACGGTCGTACCAGGCGAGCAGGGCGGGGGCAGGGGGCAGCACGGATGCAGGAAGAGGACGAAGCGCGCCGCAAGGCAAGCCCCCATGGGAGTCCCCGTGGAAGTCCCCATGAAAGTCCCCGCGGCGACGCGCCGGGCGAGGCCGCCGCCAGGCCCCGCGCCCGCTTCGGCCGCGCCCCCGCCTCATCCCCCCCCGCCTCATCCCCCCCCGCCTCATCCCCCCCCGCCTCATCCCCCTCGGCCGCGCCCCCGGCCGCGGAGGCGCCCTGGCGGGCCGATCTCGGCCTGCGCCCCGTCGCCGCCCTGCTGCCGCGCGTGACCCGCCCGGCCTTCCGGCGGCGCAGCCCGGCGGCGGCGCATCTGATGTCCGACTGGCCGCAGATCGTGGGCCCCGTGCTGGCGGCGCAGACCATGCCGCAACGGCTGGTCGGCGGCACGCTGACGCTGGGCTGCTCGGGCCCGGTCGCCATGGAGTTGCAGCATCTCGGGCCGCAGCTGATCGCCAAGGTGAATGGCGCGCTCGGCCAGCGCGTGGTGGAGCGGCTGCGGTTCGTGCAGTCCGCCATGCCCGCCGCGCCGCGCCGCGCTCCCCGCCCGGCGCCCGCCGCCCTCCCCGAACCGGTCAACCGGGCGCTGGATTCGGTGGAGGACCCGGAGCTGCGCGCCGCCCTGGCGCGGCTGGGGCGGGGCGTCTACCGGCGCGCGACCGGCTCCTGAGGCCGCCGGGGCGGGACCACTGATGGCGAAATGCAACGCCGGATGGACAGCCCCGCCCCGCCACGCCATCTGCGGCGGGAGCGTGTCCGGCGCGCCCGATCGGAGAGAAGCCGCTCCGGAGCAGGGAGTGTCCGGAGAATTCCATCCGGCCGGCGTTTGCTCTAAGCACGGCCGCGCCTGGCCCGCGCCGCCTCTCGATCCTCAGGAGATTCCTCCATGCCGCTGTCCCGCCGCACGCTGATGCTAGCGCCCGCCATTCTCGCGCCGCTCGCCGGGATACGGGCGGCACGCGCCCAGGGCGGGGCCGATCCGCGCCTCGGCGAGCGTGCCGCCGGCAAGCCGGAGGCCGGCGCGACGGTGATCGAGTACTTCTCCCTGACCTGCTCGCACTGCGCGCATTTCCACAAGGAGACCTGGCCGCAGGTGAAGAAGACCCTGGTGGAGACCGGCAAGGTCCGCCTGGTCTGGCGCGACTTCCCGCTCGACCAGCTGGCGCTCGCCGCCGCCCAGGTGGCCCGCGCCCTGCCGGCCGAGCGCTATGAGGGCTTCATCGGGGCCCTGCTGGCGAGCCAGGAGCGCTGGGCCTTCGCCCGGGACGCCGACCATATCGGCGAGATCGCCAAGGTCGCCGCCCTGGCCGGGATGGGCCGGGCGCAGGTGGACGCCGCCATCGCCGACGAGGCGCTGCGCCGCGGCATCCTGGAGGGGCGGCTGAAGGGCGAGCAGGAGCACAAGGTCAGTTCCACGCCGAGCTTCGTCTTCGGCAGCCAGACCGTGCCGGGCGCGATCAGCTTCGATCGCTTCGCCGAACTCGCCGGCGCGGCTTGAGCAGCGGGGCGGAGGGGAGCGGCGGCCCCCCCCCCCCCCCCGGGGGGGCGGGGGGGGGGCCGGCGGGGGGGGGGGGGGCGCCCCCCCCCCCCACGGTGGAGATG
>NZ_JBSXMU010000160.1:0-6360 GCF_054073225.1 Teichococcus aerofrigidensis | reverse complement strand
GCCGCCCCCGCCGCCGCGCCGCCGGCCGGCGAGCGCCCGCTCTTCGGCGCCAGCCTCTGGACGCTGCCCAACGGCCTGACCGTGGTGCATGCGGAGAACCGGCGCGCGCCCGTCGTCGCGCATTACGTCTTCTACAGCGCCGGCGCCGGCGAGGACCCGGCCGGCCGCTCCGGCCTCGCCCACTTCCTCGAGCACATGATGTTCAAGGGCAGCCCGAACGTGCCCTCCGGCGCCTTCTCGCGCCTGGTGGCGCGCGAGGGCGGGCAGGACAACGCCTTCACCTCCCGCGACGTCACGGCCTATCACCAGCATGTCGAGGCCGGCCGGCTCGACCTCGTGGCCGGCATGGAGGCCGACCGCATGGCCGCCGCCCTCTTCCCCGCCGACGAGATCGAGCCGGAGCGGCAGGTGGTGCAGGAGGAGCGGCGCCAGCGCACCGAGAGCACGCCGCGCGGCCGCTTCCGGGAGACCTGGGACGCCGCCTTCTGGGGCCGCCAGCACTGGCGGGGCCGGCCGCTGATCGGCTGGCCCGAGGATATCGCCGCGCTGAGCCGCGACGACATGCTGGACTTCTTCGGCCGCTACTACGTGCCGGCCAATGCCACCCTGCTGGTCACCGGCGCGGTGTCGCGCGAGGCGGTGGCGCGCATGGCCGAGCAGCATTACGGCGCCATCCCCTCCCGCCCCGCGCCCTATGACAAGGCCGCCCGCGATCGCGCCCCGGCGCCCGGCTCGCCGCTGCGCGACCGGCTGGTGCAGCGCGAGGCGACCCTGCAGGAGGCCGTCTTCCTGCGCGGCTGGGTGGCGCCGAGCCAGCCCCAAGGGCAGACCCAGGGGCAGATCCAGGGAGGCGCGCCGGCCGAGCATGTGCACCCGCTGGAGGTGCTGGCGCATCTGCTGGGCGGCGGTCAGGGCTCGCGGCTGCACAAGGCGCTGGTGCAGAGCGGCCTCGCCGTCTCCGCCGGCTGCGCCTATGACGGCGACGCCATCGGCACGGGCAGCCTGGAGATCTTCGCCACCCCGCGCCGCGAGACCACGACCGCCGCGCTGGAAGGCGCCGTGGCGGCCGAGGTCGCCCGGCTGCTCGACGGTGGCGTGACCGAGGCCGAGGTGGCGCGCTCGATCCGCCAGCTCACCGCCGGCGTACTGCTGGCGCTGGACAGCCTCGGCGCAGCGCCCCGCATCCTGGGCGGTGCGCTGGCCAACGGGCTGCCGCTGGAGAGCGTCGAATTCTGGCCGGCACGCATCCGCGCCGTCACCCCGCCGCAGGTGGAGGCGGCGGCGCGCGCCGTGCTCTCGCGACCCTCGATGACCGGCTGGCTGCTGCCGGAGGGCGCGGCATGAGCGGCGCCTCCGCCGCGCCCGCCGCCGGCTTCTCCCTGCCGATCCAGGTGGTCGAGGGCGGCGGCTTCACCGCCTGGCTGGCCGAGGACCATTCGGTGCCGGTGGTCAGCCTGGCCTGGTCCTGGCCCGGCGGCGCCGCGCTGGACCCCGAGGGCCAGGAGGGCTGCGCCCGCCTCGCCGCCGCCCTGATCACCGAGGGCGCCGGGGACCTCTCCGCCGCCGATTTCGCCGATGCGCTGCAGGACGAGGCGATCGGCCTCGGCTTCAGCGCCGACCGCGATACCTTCGAGGGCAGCCTGCGCGCCCTCAAGCCGGCGCTGCCCGAGGCGGTCCGGCTGGCGCGGCTGGCCATGACGGCGCCGCGCTTCGAGGAGGAGGCGGTCTCCCGCCTGCGGGCCCGGGCCATCGCCGGGGCGCGGCAGGCGCTGGAGGGGCCACGCGGCCGCGCCTCGCGCGCCTTCTGGGCCGCCGGCTTTCCCGGCCACCCGGCCGGCCGCCCCGCCGGTGGCACCGAGGAGAGCCTGGCGCAGCTCACCGTCGAGCAGATGCGGGCGGCCCTGGCGCGCCACCTGCACCAGGGCCAGGGCGAGGCCGGCCTGCTGATCGCCGCCTCCGGCGCCATCACGGCCACGGAGCTGGCCGCGCTGCTGCCGCAGCTGCTGGGCGCCCTGCCCCCGGGCCGCTCCGAGCCGCCGCCGCTCCTGCCGGACTTCGCCCGCTTCGGCACCCAGGTGGTGCCGGTGGCGGCGCCGCAATCGGCCATCCTCTTCGGTCAGCCCGGCCTGCCGGTGCGTGACGCCGACTGGGAAGCGGCGCAGGTGCTGCTGCGCATCCTCTCCGGCGGCGGCTTCACCGCGCGCCTGACCCGCAGCATCCGCGAGGAGCGCGGCCTGACCTATGGCATCGGCGCCGGGCTGGACCCGATCCTCGGCCAGGGCGTGCTGGTCGGCTCCTGCTCCACCGCCAATGCCCGGGTGGGCGAGCTGCTCACCGTGCTGCGCGCCGAGTGGCGCCGCATGGCGGAGGACGGCCCCACGGCGGCGGAGATGGAGGAGGCCATCGCCTTCATGACCGGCAGCCAGCCGTTGCAGTTCACCGACAGCCGGCGCATCGCCGCCACCCTGCTGGCCATGCGCCGCAACGGCCGGCCGCTGGACTGGCTGGCCCGCCGGCCCGAGCGGCTGGCCACCATCTCCCGCGACCACGCGGCGAAGCTGGCCGGGCGGCTGCTGCAGCCCGGGGCGCTGTCCGTGACCGTGGCGGGCCAGCCGGAAGGGCTCTGAGGGCCCTCCCGGCCGCCGCTCATCTAGTCTTTTGTTTTTGGCCGCATCTCCTCGATCCGCCAATTCCCTCCCGCCAGCTTCTGTTCTAGCCTCCCCGGCCGCATGGACACGGAAGGGAGCGCCATGAGTCTGACACCGCGCGAGGCGGCCTGGGGCCGCATCGAGCAGCTGGCCCGGCAGCCCGGAGCGGGCCGCATCCGCGCCCTCTTCGAGGCCGATCCGCAGCGCTTCCGCCGTTTCCACCGCGAGGCGGCGGGGCTGTTGCTGGACTTCTCGCGCACCGCCATCGACGAGGAGGTCCTGGCCGCCCTGCTCGACCTCGCCACCGCCCAGGAGGTGATGGCACAGCGCGACGCCATGGCGGCGGGCGCCCAGATCAACGAGACCGAGAGCCGCGCCGTGCTGCACATGGCGCTGCGGGCGCCGCGCTCCGCCGGCTTCCGCGCCCTGCGGGCCGACGGCACCTTCGAGGACGCCTCCGGCCCGGTGGCCGACACGCTGGCGGCCATGCAGCGCTTCACCCGCGCCGTGCATGCGGGCGAGATCCGCGGCGCCGGCGGCGAGGCCTTCACCGATGTGGTGAACATCGGCATCGGCGGCTCCGACCTCGGCCCGGCCATGGTCACGGGCGCGCTCTGGACCCCCGCCGCGCCGCTCCGCGCGCATTACCTCGCCAATGCCGACGCGCACCAGTGGGAGGCGATCCGGGCCGGGCTCGACCCGGCGCGCACCCTGGTGCTGGTCGCCTCCAAGACCTTCACCACCGCCGAGACCATGGCCAATGCGCATCTCGTGCGCGGCTGGCTGGAGGCGGCGCTGGGGGCCGAGGGGGCGAAGGCGCATCTCGCCGCCCTCTCGACCAATCTCGAGGCCACCGCCGCCTTCAGCGTGCCCGCCGACCGCGTGTTCGGCTTCCACGACTGGGTGGGCGGCCGCTTCTCGCTCTGGTCGGCCATCGGCCTGTCCATCGCGCTGGCCTGCGGCTGGGAGGCCTTCGCGGCGCTGCTGGCCGGGGCGCGGGAGATGGACGAGCATTTCCTCGGCGCCGCGCCGGCCGACAACCTGCCGCTGCTGCTGGCCCTGGTCTCGGCCTGGCATGTCAACGGACTCGGGCTGAAGGCCCAGGCCATCCTGCCCTACGACCAGCGGCTGGCGCGCTTCCCGGCGCATCTGCAGCAGCTCGAGATGGAGAGCCTGGGCAAGCGGACGCTGCTCTCGGGCCAGGAGGCGGTGCGCGACACCGGGCCGGTGATCTTCGGCGAGCCGGGCACCAACGCGCAGCACTCCTTCATGCAGTTGCTGCACCAGGGCACCACGCCGGTCCCGGCGGATTTCATCCTGATCGCCAACCCGGACCACGACCACGCCGCCAGCCACCGCCTGCTGCTGGCCAATGGCCTGGCCCAGGCCGAGGCGCTGCTGCGCGGCCGCGGCGCCGCCGAGGTCGAGGCCGAGATGCGCGCCGCCGGCACCGACCCGGCCGAGATCACCCGCCTGCTGCCGCACCGCCTCTTCCCCGGGGACCGCCCCAGCGTCACCCTGCTGCTGGAGCGCCTCACGCCCCGCAGCCTCGGCGCGCTGATCGCGCTCTACGAGCACAAGGTGTTCTGCCTGGGCGCGCTCTGGAGCATCGACGCCTTCGATCAGTGGGGCGTCGAGCTGGGCAAGAAGCTGGCCGGCTCGATCCTGCCGGAGCTGGCGCCGGAGGGCCGGCCGGGGGCGCATGACGGTTCGACGGCCGGGCTGATCGCCCGCCTCCGCGCGCTGCAGGGCCTGCCGGAGGGATAAGCCGGCGCCTCAGTCCTTCACGCTGCCGTCCCAGGTGACGTGGATGATGCCGGGCTGGCGTTGCAGCCCGGCGATCACCTCCCTCAGCTCCGCCGGCTCCACGGCGGTCGCGACCAGCGTCGCGGTCACCTCGGCCAGGTCGGCGCCGCGCTCCTCCGCCGCGACATCGGCCACCGGGTATTGCGCCTCCTCCAGCCGCTCGACGAGCAGTTCGCGCAGCTGCGGCATGGCGCCACGGGTGACGAGGGCCTTCACCTGGTAGGTCGCCTCGACATTGCGCTCGTTGATCGGGATGCGGTTGATGCGGTTGACCAGCGGCCGCAGCAGCGTGTTGCCGGCCAGGACGGCCAGGGTGAGCAGCCCCGCCTCGGCCAGCATGTCCGCCCCCGCGCAGGCGCCGACCGCCGCCGAGCACCAGAGCGTCGCGGCGGTGTTGAGGCCGCGGATGTTCAGCCCCTCCTTCATGATCACGCCGGCGCCGAGGAAGCCGATGCCGGTGACCACGTTGGAGACCACGCGCACCGCCTCCGTCGGGCCGATCATGCGGTGCGCCAGATCGACGAAGGCGGTCGCCCCCAGCGCCACCAGCACATTGGTGCGCAGCCCCGCGCTGCGCTGGCGGTACTGCCGCTCGGCGCCGATCAGCGTGCCGAGGACGAAGGCGGCGGTCAGGCTGACGGCGGTGTCGAGCAGCGAGGACAGGCTGGTCGTCTCGAGAAAGCTCAGGCTCATGGGAGGCGCTGACCCTCATGCCGGCGGTGACCACGGGGCGGGAGCATTCCGGATGGCGGGGGGCGTGACAAGCCCGGCGCCCTTCCGCTCCCCCCGGCCGGGGCGCTAGAGCGGGGCATGGACCGCATCCGCCTGCTCTCCGCCACCACCGCCGACCGCATCGCCGCGGGCGAGGTGGTGGAGCGCCCCGCCGCCGCCGTGAAGGAGCTGGTGGAGAACGCGCTGGATGCCGGGGCGCGGCGCATCCATGTCGCGCTGGAGGGGGGCGGCATCGGCCGCATCCTGGTGGAGGATGACGGTGCCGGCATGTCCCCGGCCGACCTCGCCCTCTGCGTCGAGCGCCACGCCACCTCCAAGCTGCCGGAGGAGGCGGCGCTGTTCCGCATCGCCACCCTGGGCTTCCGCGGCGAGGCGCTGCCCTCGATCGGCGCGGTGGCGCGGCTCACCCTCACCAGCCGCCCGCCCGGCGGCGAGGCGCACAGCCTGGCGGTGGAGGGGGGGAGCAAGGGCGAGGTGCGGCCCGCCGCCGGCGCGCCCGGCACGCGGGTCGAGGTGCGCGACCTGTTCTTCGCCACCCCCGCCCGGCGCAAGTTCCTCAGGACGCCGCCGACGGAGGCCGGCCACGCGGTGGAGGCGGTGCGCCGCCTGGCGCTGGCCTGGCCCGAGGTGGCCTTCACCGTCGAGGTGGAGGGGCGCCGCGTCCTGACCCTCGCCCCCGCCGACCGGACGGCGCGGCTCGCCGCCCTGCTGGGGCCGGACTTCGCCCGCGCCGCCGTGCCGGTCACGGGGCGGTGGAGCGACCTCGACCTGGACGGCATGGCCGCCCTGCCGGCGCTGACCCGCGCCACGGCGGCGGAGCAGCATCTGGTGGTCAACCGCCGCCCGGTGCGCGACCCGCTGCTGCGCGCCGCGCTGCGCGTCGCCTACCGGGACCTGATCGCCGCCGGGCGGCACCCGGTCGCGGTGCTCTTCCTCGAGCTGCCGCCGGAGATGGTGGACGTGAACGTCCATCCGATGAAGACCGAGCTGCGCTTCCGCGAAGCGGGGCTGGTGCGCGGCGCGCTGATCTCGGCCCTGCGGCGTGCCCTGGCGGTGGGCGCCGGGCCGCAGGCCAGGGAGACGGGTGGGGAGACCGGCGGCGGGCCGGCTTCCTGGCCCGGCGAGGCGGCGCTGGCGGCCCCGGCCGGCGCTGCCGTGCCCGGCTTCGCCGAGG
>NZ_JBSXMU010000159.1:0-6530 GCF_054073225.1 Teichococcus aerofrigidensis | reverse complement strand
CCGCCTCCAGCAACTGCGCCGCGCGCTGCATCCGCCGCGCCCGGCGCCTATAGGCGAGCGAGGCGCCCCAGGCGAGCAGCGCGCCCAGCAGGAAGGCGAGCGCCGCCGCGCCGAGCACGGCGCCGGCGAGCGGCACCTGCCAGACCAGGTCGAAGGGCCAGAAGCGCAGCGACACCGGCTCTGTGTTGGAGATGGCGAAGAGCACCAGCACCAGCAGCAGGAGAAGGGTGAGGAGGGAGCCGATCAGTCTCATGATGCACTCGCTGGGCTGCGCGGGCCTCGCTTCGGGTCCTGCAGGGGCCCGCCATTGACGCGCTCGCGCAGTTCCTTGCCGGGCTTGAAATAGGGAACGGACTTGCCTTCCACCTCAACCGCCTCGCCGGTGCGCGGGTTGCGCCCGGTGCGCGGATCGCGGCGCTTGGCGGTGAAGGCACCGAAGCCGCGCAGCTCGACACGGTCGCCGCGCGCCAGGGCGTTGGTGATCTCGTCGAAGATGGTGCCGACGATCAGCTCGACATCGGGCTGGCGCAGGTGCGGATTCGCCGCGGCGAGCTGGGCGATCAACTCGGACTTGGTCATGGCGCCGCTGTCTCCTGCTGTCGCCCTGCGTCAGGGCCGATCACCGGGGAAGCTGCCAAACGGCCCGGGCTCCGTCAATCGCAAGCCATTCTGAAACCAGGGCTTTCATCGCGGCGCGCAGGGAGAGGCCCAGCATCCGCTCGGCGGTGCCGCGCGGGTCCATCTCGCGCAGCGCGGTCCCGGCGGGGATGCCGTGCGCCTCGGCCAGCCAGGCGCGCGCCTCGGCCTCGCCGCCGATGGCATCGACCAGCTTCAGTTCCAGCGCCTGCCGTCCGGTATAGACGCGGCCATCGGCCAGCGCGGCGACCTGCTCCCGTGGCAGCCCGCGGCCGGTGGCGACCAGGCCGACGAACTGGGCATGCATGTCGGCGATCACCGCCTGCAGCGCCTGCCGTGCCTCGGGTGTCATCGGGCGGAAGGGATTGGGCTGACCCTTCAGCGCGCCGGAGGTCAGCATCTCGGCGCGGATGCCGAGCATCTCCATGAGTTCGCTGGCCTCGAAGGATTGCAGGATGACGCCGATCGAGCCGGTGAGGGTCGATTCCCGGGCGAAGACGCGCTCCGCCGGCAGGGCGATCATGTAGCCGGCCGAGGCCGCCGTGCCGCCCATCACCGCCGTGAGCGGCTTGCCGGCGGCGCGGAAGCGCGCCAGCGCGTGGTGCAGCCCCTCGCCCCCGGCCACGGTGCCGCCCGGACTGTCGATGGCCAGGATCATGCCCCGCACGGCGGGGTTCCTGGCCGCCTCGTCGATCGCCTCGATCACCTTGCGGTCGTCGGTGATGGTGCCCTCGACCGCGAGCCGCACCAGGTGCCCGCCGGCGACATCGCCGAGGCCCCGGCCGAGGACGGCGAAGAGCGCGGCGGCGGCCAGCAGCACGGCGGCGACCCGCCAGGCCAGCAGCCGGCGCTTGAGCCTGCGGCGGTCGACCAGCAGGTCGTGTTCCAGGGATGCGGTCATGCTGCGCGCATCCATGGCGGGGGAAGGGGGGGAGGGTCAAGCGGCGGCGCGCGCCCCCGGGGAGAGATGCGGCCGGCGGATGCCGCCGGGAGGAGCGGCGGGGGCTCCTCCCGGCGGTGTCTCAGACGGCGTGGACCTTCGCCTCGCGGTCCCAGAAGCGCAGCGTCCGGCATGCCGCGACGAAGGCCTTGGCATCCGCCGCGCTGGCCAGCGGGATGAAGCCGTCATCCGGATCGGTCAGCCCGGCCTTGTCGAACAGCGGCTGCGCCGTCTCGGTATGGGCGATGAACTTGGCATGGGCATAGGCGTCGGTGACGAAGTCCCGCGCCGTCGCCTCGCCGGCCAGCAGGTCAGCGCCCTCGGCCGAGGGCAGCACGGCCACCGCGTCATAGAGCACCGAGGGGCCGCCATTGACCTTCTGCTTCGCCGGGACCGTGCTGCCATCGCTCAGCGTCACGCCGCCGACCTTCGGCGCCACCAGCTCCAGCAGGGCGCCCTCCGCCTCCAGCGCGGCTTTGAGCGCCTTGAGCACCGCGGCGTCGGTGCCGTCGGTCACCAGGGCGCCGACCTTGCGGCCGCCGAAGTCCTGCGGCCCGTTCTTCAGGATGCTGAGCGCCGGAGAGGGCGGCAGCCCCGTCACCACCGGGCGGGCCGGCGGCGCCGCGGGCGGCAGCGGGGAGAGGCCCAGCCCATCGGCCACCATCGTCGCCAGCCCCTCGTCCACGTTCAGCAGGTGCGACACCACCCGGGCGCGGATCGCGGGGGTCTCCACCTTGCTCAGCTCGAAGACGAAGGCGTTCTTGATATGCGTCTGCTCGACCGGCGTCTGGCTGAGGAAGAACTGCCGCGCCTGGCTGTAGTGGTCGGCGAAGAGCTCGGCGCGGACGCGGCGCTTCTCGCCGCTCTCGGGCGCCGGCCAGGAGCGGAAGCCGCGCTCGGGGCATTCGCGCGGGCCGCCGGCCGATCCCCAGGAATTGGGCTCGTAATTGGCGCGCCCCTTCGGGTTGCGCATAGCCATGTGACCGTCCTGCTGGAAATTGCAGACGGCGGTCTTGGGCGCGTTGACCGGGATATGCGTGAAGTTGGGGCTGCCGAGGCGCTTCAGCTGCGTGTCGAGATAGGAGAAGTTGCGGCCCTGCAACAGCGGGTCGTTGGTGAAGTCGATGCCGGGGACGATGTTCTGGGTGCAGAAGGCGACCTGCTCCGTCTCGGCGAAGAAATTGTCCACGCAGCGGTCGAGCACCAGCCGGCCGACGCGCTGCACCGGCACCAGCTCCTCGGGGATGATCTTGGTGGAGTCGAGGATGTCGAAGTCGAAGCTGTCGGCGAAGGCCTCGTCGAAGAGCTGCAGCCCCAGCTCCCATTCCGGGAAGTCGCCCATCTGGATGGCGTCCCAGAGGTCGCGGCGGTGGAAGTCCGGATCGGCGCCGTTCAGCTTCACCGCCTCGTTCCAGACCACCGACTGCAGGCCGAGCTTCGGCTTCCAGTGGAACTTCACGAAGGTGGAGCGGCCCTCGGCATTGACCAGGCGGAAGGTGTGCACGCCGAAGCCTTCCATGAAGCGGAAGGAGCGCGGGATGGTGCGGTCGGACATGATCCAGAGCGCCATGTTGACGGCCTCCGGGCTCAGCGAGATGAAGTCCCAGAAGTTGTCATGCGCCGTCTGGGCCTGCGGGAAGCCACGGTCCGGCTCCTGCTTGGCGGCGTGGATCAGGTCGGGGAACTTGATCGCGTCCTGGATGAAGAAGACCGGGATGTTGTTGCCGACGAGGTCCCAGTTGCCTTCCTTCGTGTAGAGCTTGACCGCGAAGCCGCGCACGTCGCGCGCCACGTCCGGCGAGCCCTTGTTGCCGGCGACGGTGGAGAAGCGCACGAAGGCCGGGGTCTTCTCGCCCTTGCGCTGGAACAGGTCGGCGCGGGTGAGGTCCGAGAGGGAGTCGTAGAGCTCGAAATAGCCATGCGCGCCGAAGCCGCGCGCATGCACGACCCGCTCCGGGATCCGCTCATGGTCGAAGTGGAAGATCTTCTCGCGAAAGTGGAAGTCCTCCAGCAGGCTCGGGCCGCGCGGGCCGACCCGCAGGGTGTTCTGGTCGTCGGCCACGGGAATGCCCTGCTGCGTGGTCAGCACGGGCACCTCGCCCTCCGCCAGCTGATGCGTCTCGCCGCCCTGACCCCGCAGGATCCGGGCATCGGCGATCTCCGCCGGGGTCAGGGGGTCGCGTGTCGGATCGGCCGTCATGGGCAGGGTCTCCGGTTCTCGTGAAGCCGCTCACGCGTCGGGGAACGCGGGGCGGGGAGCGGGCAGGGAGAGAACGCGGCAGGGCGGCGGGCGTTGAGCCACGAAACGTCCGAAACGCGAACGCCCCGGGTGGAGGACCACCCGGGGCGCCGCGAAAGCCCGTCCCGGCACGGGGCCGGGACAGCGGTTCGAGGATCAGTCCTCGGTCGCCATCTGGTTGCGGCGGCGGATGGCCGCGCCCAGGATGTCGCCCAGGGAGGCGCCGGAGTCGGCGGTGCCGTACTCCTTCATCGCCTCGCGCTCCTCCTCCACTTCCTTGCCCTTGATGGTCAGGGCCAGGCGGCGGGCGGCGCGATCCACGGCCGTCACCTTCGCATCGACCTTCTCGCCGATGGCGAACTTGTCGGGGCGCTGGTCGCCACGGTCGCGCGCCAGCTCGGCGCGGCGGATGAAGCCGGTCAGCACGTCATCGACCTTCACCTCGATGCCGTTCTGCTCGACCTTCGTCACCACGCAGGTGACGATGTCGCCCTTGCGGACGCGGTCCAGCACCTCGGCGGCCGGATCGGCCTCGAGCTGCTTGATGCCGAGGGAGATGCGCTCCTTCTCCACATCGACGTCGAGCACCTTGGCCTTGACGATCTGGCCCTTCTGGTACTGCGCCATGGCCTGCTCGCCGGCCACGTCCCAGGACAGGTCGGACATGTGGACCATGCCGTCGATCTCGGGCGCCAGACCCACGAACAGACCGAACTCGGTGATGTTGCGGATCTCGCCCTCGACGATCGAGCCCGGGCCGTGGCTCTCCAGGAACAGCTCCCAGGGATTGCCCTGGGCCTGCTTCAGGCCGAGCGAGATGCGGCGCTTCGGCTCGTCCACGTCCAGGATCATCACGTCGACTTCCTGCGAAGTGGCGACGATCTTGCCCGGATGGACGTTCTTCTTGGTCCAGCTCATCTCGGAGACGTGGACCAGGCCCTCGACGCCCGGCTCCAGCTCCACGAAGGCGCCGTAGTCGGTGATGTTGGTCACGCGGCCCGAGAAGCGGGCGCCGACCGGGTACTTGATGGACACGCCCTCCCACGGGTCGGACATCAGCTGCTTCATGCCGAGGCTGATACGCTGCGTCTCGGAGTTGAAGCGGATGACCTGCACGCGGACCTGCTGACCGATGGTCAGGGCCTCGGAGGGGTGGTTGATGCGGCGCCAGGCGATGTCGGTGACATGCAGCAGGCCGTCCACGCCGCCGAGATCCACGAACGCACCGTAGTCGGTGATGTTCTTGACCACGCCGTCAAGGATCATGCCCTCCTTCAGGCCCTGGATCAGCTCCGAGCGCTGCTCGGCGCGGGTCTCTTCCAGCACGGCGCGGCGGGAGACCACGATGTTGCCGCGGGCGCGGTCCATCTTCAGGATCTGGAAGGGCTGCGGGCTGCCCATCAGCGGGCCGACGTCGCGCACCGGGCGGATATCGACCTGGGAGCCGGGCAGGAAGGCCACGGCGCCGCCGAGGTCGACGGTGAAGCCACCCTTGACGCGGCCGAAGATCACGCCGTTGACGCGCTGCTGCGCGTTGAAGGCCTTCTCGAGGTTGGTCCAGGCCTCCTCGCGGCGGGCCTTCTCGCGGGACAGGACGATCGAGCCGTCACGGTCCTCGTAGCGCTCGACGAAGAGCTCGATCACGTCGCCGGGCTGCACCTCGGCCTTCTGGCCCTGGGGCGCGAATTCCTTGAGGGGCACGCGCCCCTCGCTCTTCAGCCCGACATCCACGACCGCGAAGTCATCGTCGACCCGGATCACCTTGCCGGTGACGACGGAGCCGGCGAAGCCGGTGTCAGCGCCGAGCGTCGCATCGAGCAGCGCGGCGAAATCCTCGGTGCCGGCGGAGGTCGTGGACAGGCTGTTGGCATTTGCCATGAAGCGGAGTGTTCCTAACATCGCCCGGGAGAGGATCCCCGGGCCGATTCCTGCGCCCCCGCGGAACGGGAACGACTTGGCCGGGCGCATCCCTCGGGACCTGCGCCAACCGACCCTGTGACGATAGGCGGTGTGTCGGCCCGCCTGTTCCCGGCCCGGCGGGCTGGATGCGCTTCACGAGGGAAGGAGCATCGCCGGGCCGGACACTCCGGGGCCCTGCGGCCTCGAAGTCCAGCGTTCGCCTAGGCCAGAGTCAGGCCGGGCGTCAAGCCGAATCCGACAGGACTGTAACGTTCCGGGAAAATCCAGCCGGATTCGGGACTTGGCGGCACCGCGGCGGGTGGCCCGCGGGCCGTTCCCGCGATCCGGACTCACCCCCGATCCGCTTGGCCGGCTAGAGGCCCAGGCGCTCCCGCACCAGGGTGCGGGCGGCGGCGAAGGCGGCCTCGGCATCCAGCGCCGTGGTGTCCAGCAGGACCGCGTCCCGCGCCGGCTTCAGGGGGGCCACCGCGCGGCCGGCATCCTGGGCGTCGCGCGCCTGCAGCTCCGCCAGCACCGCCGCCGGGTCGGCGGCGACGCCGCGATCGCGCAACTCTAGCCAGCGGCGCCGCGCCCTCTGCTCGGCGCTCGCGGTGACGAAGAGCTTCAGCGGCGCCTCGGGGAAGACGACGGTGCCGATGTCGCGCCCGTCCATCACCGCGCCATGGGTCCGGCCGAAGTCGCGCTGCCAGTCGAGCAGGGCGGCGCGCACGGCGGGCAGGGCGGCGACGGCGCTGGCGGCCCGGTCCGCCTCCGGGCCGCGCAGATCGGCACGGTTGAGGTCGGCCGGGGTGAGGC
>NZ_JBSXMU010000158.1:0-6603 GCF_054073225.1 Teichococcus aerofrigidensis | reverse complement strand
CGCCGCGTCCCGCGGCGCGGCTCGCGGGGGCCGTTTCGCGGCGCCGCGGCGTCCCGGCGGGCCGGTGGGGGGGCCGCGGCAAAGCTTCACCCCGGCGCGCCGCACGCCTATACGCCCGCTCCATGGCCCTCACCCGAATTCTGCTGAATCTCGGCCTGGACTCGCTTCTGGCGGCCCTGGCGCTCCCGCTCGCCGTCTGGGCGGCCTCGCCCGGCGACTGGCCGCCCGGCGGCTGGTGGCTCGGCGCCATTCCCGGCACGGTCGCGGCCCTGGTCCTGGCCGGGCTGCCGGTGCGCCTGCCGCAGCAGTACTGGCGCTTCGCGGCGCTGAAGGATCTGGTGGCCGTGGTCGGCGCCGGGATCGGCGCGGCGCTGCTCTTCAGCCTCGGCCTGCGGCTGGCGGGGGCCTGGATGCCGGGCAACGTGGCCTTTCCGCTGATCCATGCGGGCGCGCTCTCCGCCGTCCTGCTGGCGCCGCGCATCCTGGCGCCGCTGAAACAGGCGCACCGCGTCGGCCCGCCGTCCGAGGCGCCGGCCCTGCCGGTCCTGCTGGTCGGCACCGGGGATGCCGCGGACCTGTTCATCCGCGCCCTGCTGCAGCAGCGCACGCCGCGCTACCGCGTCATCGGCATCCTGGCGCGCAGCCCGCGCGGGGCGGGGCGGCGCATCCATGGCCACCCCATCCTCGGCGGCTTCGAGGAGGCGGGCGAGGTGCTGGACCGCCTGCGCGCCGAGCAGCGCCTGCCGGGCGCCATCGTGCTCGCCGATCCGGACCTGCAGGGCCATGCGCTGGAGGAGATGCTGGATGCCGCCGACCGCCACGGCGTTCCGGTCAACCGCGCGCCGCGCCTGACCAGCCTCGGCCCGGCCCGGCGCGAGGGGGCGGGGGCGCGGCGCTTCGAGCTGCGCCCGGTGGCGATCGAGGAGCTGCTCGACCGGCCGCAGGTGCCGCTCGACCGCGAGGGCATGGCGCGGCTGGTGCAGGGGCGGCGGGTGCTGGTCACCGGCGCCGGCGGCACCATCGGCGGCGAGCTGGCGCGGCAGGTGGCGGCGCTCGGCCCGGCCCAGCTCACCCTGCTCGACCATGGCGAGTTCGCCCTCTACAGCATCGACCTGGAGCTGGCGGAGACGCATCCGGCGGTGCCGCGCCGCGCCGTGCTGGCCGATGTGCGCGATGCCGGGCGCATCGCCCGGCTGATGCGCGACGTGCGGCCGGAGCTGGTGTTCCATGCCGCGGCGCTGAAGCACGTGCCGATGGTCGAGAACGACCCCCTGGAGGGGCTGCTGACCAACGCCCTCGGCACCCGCGTCATCGCCGACGCGGCGCGCGCGGAGGGCTGCCGCGCCATGGTCTTCATCTCGACCGACAAGGCGGTGAACCCGACCAGCGTCATGGGGGCCTCCAAGCGCCTGGCCGAGATGTACTGCCAGGCGGTGGACAAGGACGCGCGGCATCGCGGCGGCGAGGCGGGCGACATGCGCTGCATCACCGTGCGCTTCGGCAATGTGCTGGGCTCGACCGGCTCGGTGGTGCCGCTGTTCCGGCGCCAGCTCGAGCGCGGCGGTCCGCTCACCGTGACGCATCCCGACATGCGCCGCTACTTCATGACGGTGCGCGAGGCGGTCGGGCTGGTGCTGCAGGCGAGCGTCGTCGGCATGGCCGATGCGGAGGGGTTCCGCGCCGCCGGCGACGGGCGCGGCCTGCCGCCCGAACTGTCCGATGGCGGCATCTTCGTGCTCGACATGGGCAAGCCGGTGAAGATCGTGGACATGGCGCGGCGCATGATCCGCCTCGCCGGGCTGCGGCCGGACGAGGACATCGAGATCCGCTTCACCGGCCTGCGCCCGGGGGAGAAGCTCTACGAGGAGCTGTTCCACGGCCAGGAGCCGCCGCGCCCGACGCAGTATCCCGGCCTGCTGATGGCGACGCCGCGCACCACCGACGCGGCCGAGGTCGGCGCCGCGATCGACGCCATGGCCGCCGCGGCGCGGGCCGGCCAGGGCGGCGCGGCGCTGGCCGAGCTGGCCCGGCGGGTCCCCGAATTCGACCACAATGCCGGCGCCCCTCCTGGTCCGCCCGCCGGCGCCCCCCCCCCCCCCCCCCCCCGCGCCCGGCGGGGGCGCAGGAAGCGCAGCGCCACCCCCACCACCCCCGCCGCGCGCGCCTGAGCATGGGCCGGGCCGCGCCATCCGTTCCGCGAGAGGACGCACGATGGAAGGTCCGGCCTATCCGGTCTCGTGGTGGGGCCGCGCCCGCGCGCTGGACCCCGCCGCGCCGCTCGCCCCGGCGCTGAGCGAGCGCATCGCGGCGCGGACGGCGCGCATCGGTGTGGTCGGCCTCGGCTATGCCGGGCTGCCGCTGGCGCTGCGCTTCGCCGAATCGGGCTTTCCCGTCACCGGCTTCGATATCGACGCGGCCAAGCTCGCGGCGCTGCGCGCGGGGCGCAGCCCGGTGCATGGCATCCCCGACGGCCGGGTCGCCGCCGCCGGCATCCGGCCCGCCGCCGGCGCCGAGGAGGCGCGCGACTGCGACGCCCTGCTGATCTGCGTGCCGACGCCGATCGGGCCGCACAAGGAGCCCGACCTCGGCGCCGTGCGCGCCGCCGTCGCGGCGCTCGCGCCCGTCCTGCGACCCGGCCAGGCGATCGGGCTGGAGAGCACCACCTATCCCGGCACCACGGAGGAGGTGGTGCTGCCGGCGCTGGCGGAGGCCGGGCTGCGGCCGGGGCTCGACGCCTTCGTGCTCTACAGCCCGGAGCGCGAGGACCCCGGCAACCCCGAGGGCACGGTCGGCCGGGTGCCGAAGCTGATCGCCGGCGCGACGCCCGCCTGCCTCGCCATCGGCCAGGCGCTCTACGGACCGGCGGCCGCCGGGCGGCTGGTGGCGGTCTCGTCGCTGCGCGCGGCCGAGCTGGTGAAGCTCTACGAGAACGTGTTCCGCGCCGTGAACATCGGGCTGGTGAACGAGCTGAAGCGGATCAGCCACGCCCTCGGCCTCGACGTGCACGAGGTGATCGACGCCGCCGCCACCAAGCCCTTCGGCTTCATGCCCTTCCGCCCCGGCCCCGGCCTCGGCGGGCACTGCATCCCGGTCGATCCCTACTACCTTGCCTGGAAGGCGCGGGAGCTGGGCGTGCCGAGCGACTTCGTCGAACTGGCCGGGCGGGTGAACGACGCCATGCCGGGCTATGTCGTCGGCCGGCTGCGCGACGCGCTGGACGCGCGCGGCAAGGCGTTGCGCGACGCCCGTATCCTGCTGCTCGGCCTGGCCTACAAGCCGGGCGTCCCCGACATGCGCGAGAGCCCGGCGTGCGAGCTGCTGCACCTGCTGGCCCGGCGCGGCGCCCGCGTCGCCTATCATGACCCGCTGGTGCCGGCCTGGCCCGAGGCCGGGCTGGAGAGCGCGCCGCTGACGCCCGGGCTGCTGGCGGCGCAGGATGCCGTGCTGGTGGTGACGCCGCAGCCGGGGATGGATTTCGCCGCCGTGCGCGCCCACGCGGCGCTGGTGGTGGACACACGCGGCGTCTACCGCGATGCGGCGGTGGAGACCGATGCGTTGCCGGGTGAAACGCGCGGTGATTTCCCATCCGGTGGCGAACGGGCCTATCACGCCGTCATCCAGGCCTGACCGGGCGCCGCCCGGCGGGCCTGCACCGCTGCACGGAGCCTTTCCGCCGATGACCGAGACGCGCCCCATCACCCTCTTCGACATGAAGGCGCAGCAGGCGCTGATCCGCGACGGGATCGACCGCCGCATCGCGGCCATCCTGGACAGCGGCGCCTTCATCAACGGCCCGGATGTGCGCGAGCTGGAGGAGAAGCTGGCGGCCTTCGCCGGCACCGCCCACGCCGTCGGCGTCTCCTCCGGCACGGATGCGCTGCAGATCGCCATGATGGCCGAGGGTATCGGACAGGGCGATGCCGTCTTCCTGCCCGCCTTCACCTATACCGCGACCGCCGAGGTGCCCCTGGTGCTCGGCGCCACGCCGGTCTTCGTCGATGTCGAGGAAGGCAGCTTCAACATCGACATCGCCGACCTGAAGCGGCGCATCGCGCTGGTGAAGGCGGAGGGGCGGCTGCGGCCGCGCGCCGTGGTCGGCGTCGATCTCTTCGGCCGCCCGGCGGACTGGGTGGCGATCCAGGAGATCTGCCGCGAGGAAGGGCTGTTCGCCCTCGACGACGCGGCCCAGGCCTTCGGCGCCGCGCTGGACGGGAAGCGCCTGGGCCGCTGGGGCGACGCGGCGGCGCTCAGCTTCTATCCGACCAAGACGCTCGGCTGCTACGGCGATGGCGGCGCCATCCTGACCGACAGCGCCGAGCGCGCCGAGCTCTACCGCTCGCTCCGCACCCATGGCGAGGGCCGGACGCGCTACGAGGTGGAGCGCACCGGCATGAACGGCCGGCTGGACACGCTCCAGGCCGCCATCCTGCTCTGCAAGCTGCCGCTGCTGGAAGACGAGCTGGCCGCCCGCGCGCGGATCGCGGCGCAGTACGGCGCCCGGCTGGCCGGCCATGTCGCGGTGCCGGGCGAGCAGGCGGGCGCCACCAGCGCCTGGGGACTCTACTCGATCCTGCTGCCGGACGCGGCGGCGCGGGCGCGGGTGCAGAAGGCGATGCAGGACCGCGGCGTGCCGTCGGCCATCTACTACCCGAAGCCGCTGCACCGGCAGCCCGCCTATGCCCGCGCCCATGCCGAGGGGCTGCGCCAGGCGCCGCCCCTGCCGGTGAGCGAGGCGCTGTGCGAGCGCATCCTCTCCCTGCCGATGCATCCCTATCTGGACGAGGGGCAGGTGGAGCGCGTGGCCGCGGCGGTGATCGCGGGGCTCTGACGCCGCGCGGGGCGGGGCCGCCCTCACCGGCGGCGTCCCCCTCCGCCGGACGGATCAGTCCGCCTGGGCCGCCTGACCCATGCGGTAGGGATGCGCCGGGTAGCTGCCGAGGACGCGCAGCTCGCGCGAGAAGAAGGCCAGCTCCTCCAGGGCACGCTTCAGGGGGGGGTGGTCCGGGTGGCCATCCACGTCGCAGAGGAATTGCGTGGCGGTGAAATGACCGTCGAGCATGTAGCTTTCGAGCTTGGTCATGTTCACGCCGTTGGTGGCGAAGCCGCCCAGCGCCTTGTACAGCGCCGCCGGGATGTTGCGGACGCGGAAGACGAAGGTGGTGACGGTGTTCATCGCCTCCACCGCCGGCATCCGCGGCGCGCGCGCCATGACATAGAAGCGCGTGGTGTTGTGCGCCTCGTCCTCGACATTGTGCAGCAGGATCTCGAGGCCATAGGTCTCGGCCGCCAGCGAGGAGGCGATGGCGGCGTCCTCCAGGCTGGGCCGCTCGGCCAGCAGCTTGGCGGCGCCGGCCGTGTCGGCCTCGATCACCGGCTCCAGCCCGCGCTCGCGCAGCAGCTTGAGCACCTGGCCGAGCGCCACCGGATGGCTGTGGGCGCGCTTCAGCCCGGCGAGCGTCGCGCCCTTGTGCGCCAGCAGGCAGTGCTCGACGCGCTGGTAGTGCTCGCCCACGGTGAAAAGGCCCGAATCGGGCAACAGGCGGTGGATGTCCGGCACCCGGCCGGCCAGCGAGTTCTCGCAAGGAAGCATGGCGAGGTCGGCCCGCGCCTCCCGCACCGCCTCCATCGCCGCCTCGAAGCTGGGGCAGGGCAGGGTGGTCCAGCCGGGATAGGCGCTGCGGCAGGCCAGGTCGGAATAGGCTCCAGGGACACCCTGGAAGGCGATCACACCGCTCACGCTTGATTCTCCGGCCCGGGCAGAAGGGGGAAGGTCCGCGCCGGGGCTTGTCGCTCGGAATGGGGCGACGGGTTGAAGCGCCGCCGTTGTCCCACTATGGTCCGGACGCTTCTAGTCGAGGCCAAGGCCGTGCGCAAACAGCGGCCGGGTCCGATGCGGGGTCCCCTGCACTTCGTCTGAGAAATGGATCTGGCAGAATGAGCTTGGAGGTCAACAAGGCGTTCGCCGCCGTCCTCACCGCCGGGATCGCCTTCATGGTGGCCGGGTTCATCGGTCAGCAGGTCGTGCATCCGAAGCGGCTTGAGAAGACGGCGATCGCCATCGACGTGCCCGAGACCTCCGGCGCCCCGGCCGCCGCGGAACCGCAGATCGACCCGATCGCGCCGCTGCTGGCCAATGCCAATGTCGACAACGGCCGCCAGGTCGCCGCCCGCCTCTGCGCCGCCTGCCACACCTTCGAGGAGGGCGGCGCCAACAAGGTCGGCCCCAACCTCTACGGCGTGGTCGGCAACCACCATGCGCATCTCGACAGCTTCAACTATTCCCCGGCGATGAAGGGCCTGGCCGACAAGCCCTGGGACTACGAGGCGCTGAACCACTTCCTGGCCAGCCCGGCCCGCACCATCCGCGGCACCCGCATGGCCTTCGCCGGACTGCGCAGCACCGAGCAGCGGGCCGATGTCATCGCCTATCTGCGGAGCCTGGCGGCCTCGCCGCAGCCGCTGCCGTGACACCGGACCTCATCGCGGCCGCCGAGGCGGCCGCCGGGGCGGCGGGGGGGGGGGGGCGCCCCCCCGGGGGGGGGGGGGGGCGCCGTCCGCGGGGTCAGGCGCGGGTCGTCGTCTTGACGTCCACGCTGGCCTTGA
>NZ_JBSXMU010000157.1:0-6635 GCF_054073225.1 Teichococcus aerofrigidensis | reverse complement strand
GGCGTCGAGGGGGTGGTCGATGGCCGCCGCCTGCGCCTCGGCAGCCCGCGCCTGCTGGCCGAGAGCGGTGCCGCGCCCGGCCCGCTGGAAGGCGCCGCCGCCACCGAGGCCGGCAAGGGCGCGAGTCTGTCCTGGCTGATCGAGGTCGGATCGATCGAAGCCGGGCCGCCCCGCGTCCTCGCCCTCTTCGCCTTCGCCGACACGCCGCGCGCGGGCGCCGCGGAGGCGGTGCGGGCGCTGCGGGAGCAGGGCGTGGCGGTGGCCATGCTGAGCGGCGATGGCGCCGCCGCCGCCCAGGCCGTGGCGCGGCAGCTTGGCCTCCGCGAGGTCGCGGCCGAGGTGCTGCCGGAGCAGAAGGCGGCGCGGATCGCCGCCTGGCGGAAGGAGGGGCGGCGCGTCGCCATGGTGGGGGACGGGGTGAACGACGCCGCCGCGCTGGCCACCGCCGATCTCGGCATCGCCATGGGCAGCGGCACCGACGCCGCCATCGCGGCCGCCCACGTCACCCTGCTGCGCCCCGATCCCGCCCTGGTGCCGACGACGCTGGCCGTCACCCGCGCCACCCTGGCCAGGATCCGGCAGAACCTGGCCTGGGCCTTCGGCTTCAACGCGCTCGGCATCCCGCTGGCGGCGCTCGGCCTGCTCTCCCCGGCGCTGGCCGGGGCGGCCATGGCCTTCTCCTCGGTCGCGGTGCTGTCCAACGCGCTGCTGCTCTCGCGCTGGAGGCCCGGACGATGAACATCGGCGAGGCCGCCGGGCGCGCCGGGCTGAGCGCCCGGATGATCCGCCACTACGAGGCCGAGGGGCTGCTGGTCCCGGCCCGGCTGGCCAATGGCTACCGCGACTACACCCCCGCCGATGTCGCCGTGCTGCGCTTCATCCGCCATGCCCGCGCGCTCGCCTTCCCGCTCGAGGATGTGCGCCGCCTGCTGGCGCTCTGGCGCGACCGCAACCGCGCCAGCGCCGATGTGCGGCGCATCGCGCTGGATCATGTCGCGGCGCTGGAGGCCAAGGCCGAGGCGATGCAGGCCATGGCGCGGAGCCTGCGCCACCTGGCCGCGCACTGCCATGGCGACGGCCGCCCCGACTGCCCCATCCTGGACGAGCTGGAGAAGACCCCATGAGCGAGACCATCACCCTGGCCGTGCGCGGCATGAGCTGCGCCCATTGCGTCCGCGCCGTGACCGAGGCGATCCGCGCGGAGGACCCGGCGGCCGAGGTCGCGGTGTCGCTGGAGGCCGGCCAAGTCACCGCGCGCACCCGCCTGCCGCGCGCGCGGGTCGCCGCGCTGATCGCGGCGGAAGGCTACGAGGCCCTCTGAGGTTCCGCCGCATCCACCTTTCGTTCATCCCGCCGTGGCAGAACTCGCGCACCTCAGCGGAGAGCGCGGGATGAGCGACCTTTGGAAGAATCCGAAACAACCGAGCCTGCCGGGGCCCCTGCAGGGGGAACGGCGCAGCCCCTCGCCCCTGGCCGACTACAACAAGGCCCGCTTCACCGGCTATGGCGGGGAGGATGTCCACCAGACCGCCAAGCCGCCCGCCGGCCCGGTCAACCCGGTGATCGGCCGGCTGCGGGATGAGCTGGGCGAGCTGGTCGAGAGGCACCGCGCCTTCTTCACCCTGCATGCCGAGATGGACCCCCGCGCCCTCAGCCGCACGCGGGAGGGCTGGTCGGTCGCCTGGCGCCGCTGGGCGCTCGACGACCTGAACGACCAGGTGGCCGAGAGCCGCGAGGTCTACGTGATCTATCGCGGCGAGAGCTACCGCCATGCGCTCTACCTCGACCGGCTGGGCCAGCAGATGCTGGCGGTGCAGCCGCAGGAGCCGCACGGCAAGCTGCGCTACCGCCGGCTGAGCGCGAAGACCGATCTCTGCGACCTCTACGGCCCCTTCGCCCGGCTGTCTGACAACCCCCTGGGCTGAGGACCGGGCCGGCGGGGCCCATCGGCAGGGCCGGGACTGGGCTTCCGGTGCGCCCGCGCTACTCTGCGCGCGCAACCGGAGGAACCGCAGGCCCATGCGCATCACCGCCATCCGCCAGGGCGTCGCGCCCATCAGCAGCGAGATCGCCAACGCCTATATCGACTTCTCGAAGATGACGGCGAGCATCGTCGCCGTGACGGTGGAGGACGGGCAGGGCCGCAGCGCCACCGGCTTCGGCTTCAACTCCAACGGCCGCTACGCTCAGCCGGGCCTGCTGGCCGAGCGCTTCATCCCCCGCCTCCAGGAGGCGCCGGAGGCGCTGCTGGCGACGCCGGAGGGCGGGCTCGATCCCGCCGGCGCCTGGTCCGCCATGATGCGCAACGAGAAGCCGGGCGGCCATGGCGAGCGCTCGGTCGCCGTCGGCGTGCTCGACATGGCGCTGTGGGACGCGGCGGCCAAGCTGGAGGGGGTGCCGCTCTGGAAGCTGCTGGCCGAGCGCTTCCGCCAGGGCCAGGCGGACGAGACCGCCTGGATCTACGCCGCCGGCGGCTACTACTACCCCGGCAAGGACGTCTCCGCGCTGGTCGAGGAGATGCGGCGCTACCTCGGCATGGGCTATTCGGTGGTGAAGATGAAGATCGGCGGCGCCCCCGGCGTGCCGATCAAGGAGGCGCTGCCCGAGGACGTGAAGCGCATCGAGGCGGTGCTGGCGCTGCTCGGCGGCGACGGCTCGCGGCTCTGCGTCGACGTCAACGGCCGCTTCGGCCTGCATGCCGCCCTGGCCTACGGCGCCGCCCTCGCCCCCTACCGGCTGCGCTGGTACGAGGAGCCCCTGGACCCGCTGGACTACAGCAACCACGCCGCCCTGGCCGAGCAGTACGGCGGCCCGCTGGCCACCGGCGAGAACCTCTTCTCCATGCAGGATGCCCGCAACCTGATCCGCCATGGCGGCCTGCGGCCGGACCGCGACATCCTGCAGTTCGACCCGGCCCTGTCCTATGGCCTGGTGGAATACCTCCGCACGCTGGAGATGCTGGCGCAGCACGGCTGGAGCCCGCGCCGCTGCGTGCCGCATGGCGGCCACCAGTTCGCGCTCAACATCGCGGTGGGCCTCGGCCTTGGCGGCAACGAGAGCTATCCGGAGGTCTTCGCCCCCTTCGGCGGCTTCGCCGACGACACGCCGGTGCGGGACAGCCGCATCCACCTGCACGACAGCCCGGGCATCGGCTTCGAGCGCAAGAACGCCCTCCACGCGGTGCTGAAGACCCTGCTCGACTGAGGCGCCCGGCGGGGGGGGCGTCCCTTGGCGCGCCTCCCCCCTTCCGGCACACTGTCCGCAAGACCCGGCCCGCAGGACCGGGCGACGGGAAGGGTGGAAGCCGGAATTGACACTGCCTCTGTGGGCCAGCGCCCTTGTCGCGACCCTGATCGTCCAGACCATCAGCTCCTTCGCCACCATCGCCATCCCGCTGCTCGGGCCGCCGCTGATGGCCCGCGCCGGCCTGCCGCCGGAGGGGATCGGCCTCGTCTCCGCCATGACCTCGGCCGGCATCTGCTGGTGCCTGGCCTGCGGCGGGCCGATGCTCGGCCATCACGGGCCGGTGCGGACCCTGCAGATCGGCCTGGCCTGCACCGCCCTCGGCCTGTTCGTCCTGTCGCAGCCGCTCGGGCTCCCGGCCCTGCTCGGCGCGCTGGCCATCGGCTTCGGCGCCGCGCCGAACACCCCGGCGGGCAGCCAGATCCTGATGCGCGCCGCGCCGCGCCGGCACCGCACGCTGATCTTCTCGATCAAGCAGGCGGGCGTGCCGCTGGGCGGCGCGCTGGCCGGCCTGATCGTGGCGCCGCTGGTGGCCGGCCAGGGGCTTTCCGCCGCGCTCTGGATGCTGATCGCCGTCAGCCTCCTCACCATCCTGGTGGTGCAGCCCTTCCGGCGCCGCCTGGACGGCGAGCGCGGCGAGGCCCGGCCGGGCTGGGCCCGCGCCTTCCTCTCCCCCGCGGCGCTGCTCCGCTCCGCCAGCATCCTGCGCAGCCACCCCACCCTGCCGCTGCTGACGGCGCTGGGCGCCTCCTTCTCGGTGATGCAGGCCTGCCTGATGGCCTTCACCGCCACCTATCTCGTCACCCGCCACGGCGCCTCGCTGGCCGAGGCGGGGCGGACCATGGCGGCGATGCAGGGCGCCAGCATGCTGGGGCGCATCGCCATGGGCTGGCTGGCCGACCGCATGGGCCAGGCGATGCGCCACCTGGTGCTGCAAGCCGCCGCCTCGGCCCTGGCGGTGGGCCTGCTCGTCACGCTGGGCGGACAGGGCGGCTGGCTGCTGCAGGGCTGCGCCATGCTGGTGGGCTTCACCGCCATCGGCTGGAACGGCGTGCATATCGCCGAGCTGGCCCGGGTCGCGCCCGCCGCCCTGGTCAGCGACGTCACCTCCGCCGCCAGCCTCTTCGGCTTCCTCGGCTCGATCGGCGGGCCGCTCGCCTTCACCCTGCTGGTGGGCTGGACCGGCCGTTACGACCTGGCCTTCCTGCTGGTGGCGGCGCAGCTGGCGGGCTGCGGGCTGGCCTGCTGGCTGCTGCGGCCGCGGGAGGCCTGAGGCCGGGTGGCGGTCGCCCCGGCCCCGCCGCTCACCCCTCCCGCACCTGGAAGGCCATGCGCCGCACCAGGGCGTCCACCGCCGCCGCCGGCAGCAGCGGCGCGAGGCGCAGCGCCCAGGCCAGGGGCCAGGGGAAGGCGAGCTGCGCGTCGCCCTGCTGCAGGGCGCGGGCGATGCGGTCGGCGGCCGCCACGGCGGTGAGGGAGAGCGGGCGCGGGCCGACCCAGCGCTCCCCCATGGCGCTCTCGAAGAAGCCGGGTGCGATCAGCGTGACGCGCAGGCCGCGCGGCCCGAGCCCGGCCCGCAGCGCCTCGCCATAGGCCCAGAGCCCGGCCTTGCTGGCGCAATAGCCGGGACTGTCCGGCAGGCCCCGGAACGCGGCGAGCGAGGCGACCAGCCCGAGGCTGCCCTGGCGCCGCGCCTGCATCCCCGGCAGCACCGCCTCCACCAGATGCACGGCGCCCAGCAGGTTCACCTCGATCTGCGCCCGCAGCGCGGCCAGCCCCTCGGCGCGGCCATCCGGCCGCGTGCCGGCGCTGATCCCGGCATTGGCGATGGCCAGGTCCACCGGCGCCTCGGCCTCCCAGCCGGCGACGATCCGCGCCAGCGCCTCCGCCTCGCGCACATCGCAGCGCGCCACCTGCGGCAGGGCGCCACGGGCGGCGCAGTCGGCGGCCACCCCGGCCAGGGCCGCCTCGTCCCGGGCGATCAGGCCGAGCCGCACGCCCGGCGCGGCGAAGCGCCGCGCCAGGGCCGCGCCCAGGCCGCGCGAGGCGCCGGTGATGACGACGTGGCGGAACCTCACCGCAGCCGCCCGATCCGGGCCAGCGCGGCGCGGATGCGGCCCTCCAGCCCGCGGTGCAGCGTCCAGGGGGAGAGGGTCCAGGCGCCGGGGTCGTCCAGGCGCTCCAGCACGGTCTCGGGCGGGCAGGGCAGTTCGGTCACGGGGTCCACCTGACGGGGAAAGAGGATCAGCGCGCCGGCGACAAGGGCATCGAGGCTGAGGCGGCGCCCGCGCCGGGGCGGCGGGTTGCGGTCCTCCGTCAGGCCCCAGCCGGCATAGAAGGGCTGCCCCCAGGTGGTGACGGGCAGGCCGCGCAACAGGGCCTCGAAGCCGGAGAGGGAGGTCAGTGTGTGCAACGCGTCGATCTGCGGGAAAAGTGCCGCGAGCGGCGCGCCGGTCACCACCTGGTCGGCCAGGGCGGCGAGTTCCCCGGCCTCCAGCCGCCCGCGGCGGAAGCCCGCTTCCAGATCGGGGTGCGGCTTGTAGATCAGGAAGGCCTCCGGATGCGCGGCGCGGACGGCGCGCAGCAGGGCCAGGTTGCCCTGGATCGGCCCGCCGCCGAGTCGCACCGAGGCATCCCCCTCCACCTGCCCCGGCACCAGAAGGCGCTGCCGGCCGGGCGGCGCGGCGATCGCCGGCGTGGCGCCGCCCAGATTGTACTTGGTGACGCCGCGCGCCACGATCGCCTGGCGCAGCGCCGCGGCGCGGGCCAGCAGGGCCGGCGGGAAGTCGGCCTCGGCCAGCAGGACCTCCAGCTGGCTCGGGCGCGCGGGGTCGTAATAGATGCCGCGCGCATCCACCGCATAGGCGGCGCCGGGCAGGAAGCGCGCGCCGAGCCCGCGCGAGCGGACGAAGCCGTCCTCCACCGCGAGCAGCGCCACGCCCTGGGCGGCGCAGGCCTCGCGGAAGCCGGGCGGGATGGCGGCGGCCCAGGCGGCGACGGCCCCGCCCTGCCGCTTCGCCCGCCGCAGGGCGCCCGCCGGGGTGGCGGCGAAGCCCGGCCCGCCGCTGGCATGGGCGAAGAGCGCGGCGATGCGCCGCCGCTTCCAGAAGGCCATGCCGAGGCAGACGGCGACGCGCCGGTTCTCCTCCTGCCGCGCCCGCCACTCGGCCAGTTGCGCCAGAGCCTGCTCGAAGCGCCAGGGGCGGGAGAGGAAGGGGTCGGCGCAGCGCGTGGCGGCGATCAGCGCGGCCAGCCGCGGCAGCGGCGCCAGGCGGTACCCGGCCACCGCGACGCCGGCGATGGCCGCCAGCAGCGCCATGCCGGCATCGGCGCCATAGAGATCCTCCGCGAGGTCGAGCAGGGTCCAGGGCGCCAGCGGCCGGTCCAGCCAG
>NZ_JBSXMU010000156.1:0-6663 GCF_054073225.1 Teichococcus aerofrigidensis | reverse complement strand
GCCTTCGCCCTCGCCGCCGGCCTGTCGCTGCTGGCGGCGCGGCTGCTGGCCGGCCTGCCCGACCCCGCCCCTGCTCCCGCCCCGCGCCGCACCGCGCTCGCCGGGCTGCGGGAGGGGGCGGGCTTCGTCCTCGGCCATCCCCTGCTGCGCCCCGTGCTGGTCACGGCGGTGGTCTTCAACACCGCCTGGTTCCTGCTGCTGGCCGTCTATGCCGCCTATGCGGTGGAGCGCCTCGGCCTCTCGGCGGCCGG
This sequence comes from Teichococcus aerofrigidensis, assembly GCF_054073225.1. Classification (NCBI taxonomy): domain Bacteria; kingdom Pseudomonadati; phylum Pseudomonadota; class Alphaproteobacteria; order Acetobacterales; family Roseomonadaceae; genus Roseomonas; species Teichococcus aerofrigidensis. The sequence continues at coordinate 6,412 of NZ_JBSXMU010000156.1, read as the reverse complement.
CACCGGCGTCACGCTGGGCCTCTACGGCGCCGGGATGGTGGCCGGGGCGGCGCTGGCGCCGCCGCTGCTGCGCCGCCTGCCCTTCGGCCGGCTGGTCGCGGTCGGCCCCTGCGCCGGGCTGCTGGCAGCGCTGCTGATGCTGGCGAGCCTCGGGGCGCCGCACCGCGCGCCAGGGGCCGCGCTGGCCGGGGCCAGCCTCTTCCTCTTCGGCGCCGGGCCGATCCTCTGGACCATCGCCACCACCACGCTGCGCCAGGCGGTGACGCCAGACCGGCTTCTCGGCCGTGTCTCGGCGGTGGTGATGACCGCGACCTTCGGGGCCAGGCCGCTGGGCGCGGCGCTCGGGGCCCTGCTCGCGGCGCGCCTCGGCGTCGAGGCCTGCCTGGCCGCCGCCGCCCTGGGCTTCCTGGTCCAGGCCCTGGTCATCGCCGCCTCGCCGGTACCTCGCCTGACACGCCTGCCCGCCGCCACCACGGGCTGAGGGGGCAGCCTGACCGCTGCGGGATCAGAAGCGAGTGTATGGTTTCGTATTGCTACTTAAAGTTGATTCTCCTATCATTTCAGCAATCATTATTCGATTCCGGAAGTCCGCCCGGCGGGCGCCCGGGGCCTGGCCCGTCGTGAAGGACACAGCCCATGACATTCAACCCGCTCGAGGCGCTGGACTGGGGCATCAGGGCGCCGGGAAGCTGGATCACCTACAGCTTCATGGCCGGCGGCCAGCCCGCCTCCGCGGATGATCCGTCGCAGCTGACCGTCGCCTGGAACGACTACGAGAAGGGTCAGGTGCGGCAGGCTCTCGAGACCTTCTCCCGCATCACCAACCTGCGCTTCGGCGAGATCGCGCTGGATGAGGACGGCGAGCCCGAGGCCGAGCCCATGCTGGTGCTCAACCTCCTGGACATGAACGACCCGGCCCTGCTCGGCTCCTGCGGGCCGCTGGGGCGGCCGGAGCCGGCGCAGGCGCGGTTCAACGTCGGGGGCGACAGCTGGTCGCGCGGGCCCGGCGGCGACCTCGATGCCGGCGGCGACGGCTTCCAGACGCTGATCCACGAGTTCGGCCACGGGCTGGGCCTGTCGCACCCGCACGACACCGGCCTGAACGGCGATTCCCCGATCTTTCCCGGCGTCGTCGATCCCTTCGGCCGGCGCGGCTATGGCGAGCACGACCTGAACCAGGACGTCTGGACCATGATGTCCTACGTCGCCGGCTGGCCGACCGGGCCCGACGGCACCTCCGGGACCAGCGCCTGGGGCGAGGCGATGGCGCCGATGGCCTTCGACATCGCCGTGCTGCAGGCGAAGTACGGCGCCAACCTCGCCTGGGCCACGGGCGACGATGTCTACGAACTGGCCGACGCGGATGGCCCCGGCACCGGCTATGCCGCGATCTGGGATGCCGGCGGGTCGGACACGATCCGCTACGGCGGCGCGCGCGACGCCGTAATCGACCTCAACGCGGCCACGCTGCTCTGGGCGCCGGGCGGCGCCGGCCAGGTCTCCTATGTCGCGGGCGTCCATGGCGGCCTGACCATCGCCCATGGCGTCGTCATCGAGAACGCGGCGGGTGGCGCGGGCGACGACATCCTGCGCGGCAACGCGGCGGACAACATCCTCGCCGGCGGTCTGGGCGACGACGTGCTGGAGGGCGGCGCCGGGCGCGACACCGCCGCCTACGGCGTCACCCTCGCCGCGCAGAGCCAGGCCTGGGGAATGGAGGGCGGCGCCCATGTCCTGGCCGGCGCGGAGGGGCGGGACGTGCTGCGCGGCATCGAGGTCTTCGCCTTTGCCGACGGCAGCCTGGCCCTCGACGACGGCACGATCCTGGTCGATGACCTGCTCTACGCCATCGCCAATCCCGATGTCTGGGCGGCGGGGCTGGATGCCGAGGCGCATTACGGCGCCGCCGGCTGGCGCGAGGGGCGCGACCCCAACCTCCTCTTCTCGACGCGCGGCTACCTGGCGGCCAATCCGGATGTCGACGCCGCCGGCGTGAACCCGCTGGAGCACTACGCCGAGCAGGGCTGGCGCGAGGGCCGCGCCACGGGGCCGCAGTTCGACGGCGCCCTCTATCTCGCGCGCAACGCCGATGTGCGGGCGGCCGGGGTGAACCCGCTGGAGCACTACCTCGCCCATGGCGCGGCGGAGGGGCGGGCGATCTTCGCCGCCGTCGGCGCCGACATCGAGGCGGGCTTCGACGCCACCTTCTACCTCCTCGCCAATCCGGACGTGGCGGCCGCCGGCATGGCGGCGCGGGCGCACTGGCAGGGCTTCGGCGCACGGGAGGGGCGCGACCCGAACGGCTGGTTCGACACCGGCGCCTATCTCGCGGCGAATGCGGATGTGGCGCTGGCCGGCCTCGACCCCCTGGCCCATTACCACGACTGGGGCTGGCGCGAGGGCCGCGCCGCCGGGCCGCGCTTCGACACGGCGGCCTATCTGGCGGCCCATGCCGATGTCGCCGCGGCCGGCATCGACCCGCTGCAGCACTTCCTCGCCTTCGGCATCCATGAGGGGCGCGACGCCCCGCCGGTCGCATGAGGCCGCCGCCCGGCCCCGGTCACGCCCCCGGCCCCGCCCGCTTCATCGCCCGCTCGGGGGGCCGGTCCCGGCCGCTGCGCTGCCTGCACACGGACCCGGACGGGCTCTCGATCGTCATGTTCCACGAGGGCGCCTTCCTGCAGTGGCCCGGCCTGCTGCGCAGCGGCCTGCTCGACAGCCGCACGCATCTTCTCTTCACCTTCTCCTGGAACCAGGGCGCCGGGCAGTTGCGGACCCTGCGCGGGCGGCTGGAGCAGGCGGTGGCCGGGGCGGGGGCCGATCCCGCCCTGGCGCGCGACCAGGTCACGCTGCTGATGAATTCCGAGCGGGAGGTCGCCGATGCGCGCGCCGCCTTCCCGGGCTTCCGCGTCCTGCATTTCAACAACGCCGCCCTGCTGGACGAGGAGAGCATCCGCATCCTGCCCACGCCGAGGCTCTACCGCGCCGTGCTCAACAGCAAGCCACTGGCCTTCAAGCGGCATCACCTGTCGCGCCTGGTCGGCGGCACGCTCTTCATCACCTATGACGTGAACGAGCCGGACCACGGCCGCACCGCCCGCGTCGTCCTGGAGGATTGCGGGCCGGCCGGGATCGTCCGCAACCAGCCGCCGGAGCGGGTGGTGGCGTTGCTGAACAGCAGCGAGGTGGGGCTGATCCTCTCCGCCGCGGAGGGCGCCTGCTACGCCTCGCTGGAGTATCTCCTCTGCGGCCTGCCGGTGGTCAGCACCCCCTCCCTCGGCGGGCGCGACGCCTTCTACGACGCGGCCAACGCGATCATCGTCGAGCCGAAGGCGGAGGCGGTGCGCGACGGGGTGGCGCTGGCGCTGCGCCGGCTGCGCGAGGGGGAGATGGACCGCGAGGCGATCCGCCGGGAGGCGGTGGCGCGGATGGCCGGCTTCCGCCGCGTCCTCGCCGGCGAGGTGGCGCGCATCCTGGAGGGGCATGGCCGGCGGGTGCCGGACGGCATGGCCTGGCTGACCGACCTGCTGCGCCGGGACAGCAAGCTGCGCGAGCACCGCAATTTCTGGGTGCAGGAGGTCGAGGCGGCCTGACGCCCGGCGGGATCCGTCATCCGCCTGTCACATCGCCATGGTAAGGCAGGCGCCCCTGGGGCCGCGCCTGGCGGCCCCATCCCCCGACCCGCTCCGGCGGACAGGAGCATGGCATGGCGGAACAGCGCCCGAAACTCGCCCGCACGGTGATCGACCCCAGCGTCCGGCTGCGCGAGGCCGGGATCGGCCGCTGCTGCGAGATCCTGCGGGACAGCCAGATCGAATACGCCACCCTCGGCGACTACAGCTATCTCGGCGAGGATTGCATGGTGTCGGATGCGGCCATCGGGCGCTTCTGCGCCATCGCCGCCCGGGTGCGGATCGGCGCGCCGAACCACCCGATGGACCGGCCCTCGCTGCACCGCTTCACCTATTGCCCGGAATACTACGACGCCGGCGCGGCGCGGGACCGCGCCTTCTTCGCCGACCGCCGCGCCGCCCGCGTCACCATCGGCCACGATGTCTGGATCGGCCATGGCGTGACGGTGCTGCCCGGCGTCACGGTGGGGGATGGCGCGGTGCTGGCGGCGGGCGCCGTGGTCAGCCGGGACGTGGCGCCCTATGCGGTGGTCGGCGGCGTGCCGGCGCGGCGCATCCGCGACCGCTTCCCCGCCGGGATCGCCGCCCGGCTGCGCCGCATCGCCTGGTGGGACTGGCCTTTCGAGACCATCCTGGCGCGCCTGCCGGAGTTCCAGAGCGGCGACATCGCCGCCTTCTGCGACCGCTGGGACCCCGCTCCCGCCTCCACCCCCGCCGCCGCCCTGGCCGCCGGCGGCTGAACCCGGGCGCGGCGGCGCCTCAGCCGCCGAACTGCCGCTCCATGCCGCGCTCGACCTTCTCCAGATCCACGCTCCACTCGTGGGTGATCGGGTTGATGCGCTCCAGATGCAGGGCATGCGCGTGGCCGCGCAGGCGCGAAATGCGGGCGAAGTTGTAGCGCAACGACATGCTGCCGGCGCTCGCCGGCACCAGCTCCAGCACGGTACAGGTGTCCGGCTTGGCCAGCAGATGCGACAGGCCGGCGCCATGCGGCGCGACGATGCGCCGCGCCCCGGCGAAGAGCGCGACCTGCGCGGCGAGGCTCATGCCGGAGAGCTCGACGGCGGTGAACCCCGCCCGTTCCACCCGTTCGATCAGCGCCGCCTCGTTCAGCAGCCGACGCCGCCCGGCATCGCGGCGGGAGATGTAGAAGTCGGCGGGCGTCTCCCCGGGCATCTCCCGCCGGGCGGCTACGTTGATGCGCCGGAAGCCCGCCTCGTAGGCCCCCCAGTGGCGATAATTCAGCATCCGCCGGTCGCCGACATGCAGCCGCCCGACCCGCAGGGCGTCCCCCACCCGCAACCGCGGCGCCTCGCTGCCCAGCAGCGCCAGGGAAGCCTCGTGATAGGATGGCGCCAGGTCGCTCAGCAGCAGGGACGGGGCTTCCGCCGCATCCCCGAGCGTCCAGAACAGGGAGGGCAGCCATTCGCAGAGCCAGTGGAACAGCCCGGATTCCTCCATGGCCAGCACGCCGCTCCCGACCTCCGGCGCCTGCCGCGCCGCCGCCAGGCTGGCCTCGGGAAGGGGGCGATTGCCGGAGAGAATCACCTCGCCTCCCTCGCGCCAGACCTGGCCATGCCAGTTCACCAGCACATCCTCGTGCACCGCCACCTGCGGCCGGATGTCGCGCCGCAGGGCGGCCTCGAAGGCGTCCCGCACCGCTTCCAGTTCGGCCAGCGCGGCAGGCGGGGCAGCCTCGTGGTGCAGCAGCGGCGGTGGCCCGGGCTCGGGCATGCGCGGTGGCGCGCCTCCCGTGTCCCAGGTCAGCACCCGGTCCGGCCCCACCGAGAGCGCCGCACCGGTCAGGCGCCGCCGCAGGATGCCGGCTGCCAGGCGCAGGCCGCGCTCCCGCGCGCTCGCCTCGATCAGTGCCAGGACCTGCGCCAGCCCGCTCCGGTGCGGCGCGGAGTCCAGGAGCGCCCGGCAGGAGAGCAGCAGCCCCCAGGCCGCTCCCGCCTCGCCCGACATGGCAAGATGCCGGCCGATGGCCAGGGCGATATGCGGCGGCAGTTCCACCCCCACCGAGCGCCGCAGCACCTCGTCCAGCAGCGCCCCGGAGCGGGCTTCGGTCGCGGTGACGGCGGCATAGAGCACCGTCCGCGGCCGCCAGGGCCGATCCGTGGTGGCGAGGAGGGCGATCCGCAATTCCTCCCAGCCGCCGGCCTCGGCCAACACCTTCGCCCGGCGCTCGAAAGCCAGGGGGTCGAAGCTGGAGGCTCCCGTGGCCTTCTCAACCAGTCCTGGCGATTCTGCGTTCAACTTCGCCTCCACCTTGCATGACGCCATGCTACCTCGAATTGCACCGGCGGCCAGCGGGACGAGCTTCTAGCGATAGGTCAGAACGTAGTGGATGGTGAAGTTGAAGGTGGTGCTGTCGCCTTCCATCTCGGGCGTGAAGCGCGGTGCCTGGCCGTCGCGGAAGATCGCCGTGGCACCCATGTCGAGCCAGCGTGAGCCGGAGCGGCTGATCATCCTGAGGCCGGTCACGCGGCCATCCCGCGCCACCGTCACCTGCAGCGTCACCGGGCCGGATTCCCCGGCCATCGCGGCCTGCGGCGGATAGAAGCCACGGCTGCGGACCCAGGCCAGCAGTTCCTGCTGCCAGTTGCGGCTGGCCCGCGTGCCGGCGACATGGCTCACCGTGGCGTTGTTGGTGGCCAGCGGCCCGGCCGGGCCCAGCGGCCGCTGCGGCACCGGCCCGATCGCCGTGTCGATGGCCCCCGGCCGCCCTGGCGGCTGGGCCCGGCGCGGCGAAAATGTAACGGGGCTCAAGCCATCTG
>NZ_JBSXMU010000155.1:0-6724 GCF_054073225.1 Teichococcus aerofrigidensis | reverse complement strand
GCGGCGGGTGTCGCGGCCGGCGCCGCCGCCACGGGCGCGGCGGGAAGCGCGCCGCCGCCGCCCGCCTCCCCCGCTCCCAGCCCGCAGGAGCTGCAGCAGCCCAGCCTGGGCAGCGCCACCGGCCTGCCGATCCCGCGCTTCGTCTCGCTGCGCAGCGACGAGGTGAATCTGCGCATCGGCCCCGACACGCGCTTTCCGATCGAGTGGACCTATCAGCGCCGCGACCTGCCGGTGGAGATCCTGCGCGAATACAACCAGTGGCGCCGCATCCGCGACATGGACGGCACCGAGGGCTGGGTGCACCAGTCCACCCTGGCCGGCCGCCGCACCTTCCTGGTGCGCGGCGAGGAGCGCAGCCTCCACAGCGCCGAGGGCGAGGCGAGCGCGGTCGTGGCGCGGCTGATGCCGGGCGTGGTCGGGCGCATCCGCAGCTGCAAGGCGGGCAGCAACTGGTGCGAGGTGCAGGTGGAAGGGCACCGCGGCTATATCCAGCGCAGCGCGATCTGGGGCCTCCAGGCGGGCGAGGAAGTGAACTGAGCCGGCCGCCCCCGGCCCGGCCTCCGGGCTTGGCGCCGGCGCGGCCTCAGTTCAGCCGCTGACGCAGCTCCACCGCCAGGGCGCGGGCGCGCTGGGCGGCCTCGCCACGCGGCACCAGGGCGAGGAAGCGGTCGATGCAGGCCAGGGCGGCGCCGATGCGGTCCAGCCGCTGGTTCATCACCGCCGCCTCGCGCCACAGGATGGCGGCCTCCGGCGCCATGCGCAGCATATCCTCGGTGCAGGTCAGGGCGGCCGGCAGGTCGCCGGCCTGCAGCCGGCGCAGCTTGATGTTGTTCTGCAGCCGCAGCAGCACGGCGCGGCGCGACACCGGCTCCAGCACGGCGGGCCGCAGCTCGGCGGCCTCGCCCTCCATCCGCTTCAGCAGGGCGCGCAGCTCCGGCGCCTCCAGCAGCCGCCCGCCATGAAAGGGATCGACCACCGCCATGCCGCGGGCGCCCTCGAGGCCGATCAGGAAATGGCCGGGGAAGTCCAGCCCGTGCGCCGGCCAGCCCGCCGCGCCGGCGGCATGCAGCCAGAGCAGGCCGAGCGCCACCGGCAGGCCCCGGCGGCGGCGGATCACCTCGATCAGGTTGGCGTTGGCGGGGGAATCGTAGGTCTCGCCGTCGCCGGCATAACCGAAGCGCTCATGCAGCAGCGCCGCGAGCAGGGCGACGCGGCGCGCCACCTCGCCGCCATCGGCCGCCGGATCGGCCGCGGCGGCGGCCACCGCGGCGCGGGCGAGGTCCGAGAGGTGATGCTCCGCGGCACGCCAGTCGGCCGCCGGGGCGTCGATCCGGGCGAATTGCAGCGCCACCGCCGCGAGATCGAGCTCGGCATCCGGCAGGGCGCCGGCGGCCTCCAGAGCGGTGCGTGCCTCAGCGGCGGATGAGAGGTCCTCCATGGGATGAAGGCATGGCGAGCGGCTCCCGCCGGGTCAAGCGCTCACTGCGCGTCGGGCCTGGCCAGCATCGGGCCGAGACGCCGCCCACCGAAGATGTGAACGTGGAAATGCGGCACTTCCTGCCCGGCATCGCTCCCCATGTTGGTCAGCACCCGGTAGCCCTGGTCCTCCAGCCCGAGCAGCCGGGCGGTCAGCCCGACGGCGCGCCAGAAGCCGGCCACCTCCTCCGGGCTGGCGGCGGCGGAGAAATCCGCCACCGAGACATAGGCCCCCTTCGGGATCACCAGCACATGCACCGGCGCCTGCGGCGCGATGTCGTGGAAGGCCAGGGCATGCTCGTCCTCATGCACCTTCTTGGCCGGGATCTCGCCCCGCAGGATGCGGGCGAAGATATTGCCGTTGTCGTAGGGCGGCATGCCGGACACGGGCATGGTGCTTCCTCTCCTGCTGCTGCGCCGCCCCGCTCTCAGGGCAGCTTGGTGGTCTCCGCGGCGCGGACGATGCCCTTCGGACGGGACGCCTTCTCGACGATGCCGGAGATGCCCTCGCGGCGCTCCAGCTCGGCCCAGACCTCCTCCGGCGCGATGCCCGCATCCACCCAGACGACGATCAGGTGATAGAGCAGGTCGGCGCTTTCCAGGACGGTCGCGGCGCGGTTGCCCTGGATCGCCTCGATGACGCATTCCACCGCCTCCTCGCCGAGCTTCTGCGCCACCTTGGGCGTGCCGCGGGCGAGCAGGCGGGCCGAGTGCGACTGGGCGGCGTCGCCCGATTGCCGGCGCGCCTCCACCGTGTCCCACAGCCGCCGCAGCACCGCCACATCGCCCTTGGCCGCGACATGCAGGGGCTCCAGGTGCCGGGCCTCCGCCTTCAGCGCCGCCTTGCGCGGCTTGGCGCCGGCCGGGATGCTGTCCGGCAGCGGCAGCGCCTTGCGCGGCGAGGCCTTCGCGGCCGGCTTCTTGGCGGCCACGGGCTTCGACTTGGCCTTCGCCGTTTTCTTCTTCACTTCCTTGGCCATACGCTCAGGCAACCTTCAGATCGGGGCAGGGACGAACCGGCAGGCCGGCGGCGGCGAGCGCCGCCTTGGCCTCGCCGATCCGCATCTCGCCGTAATGGAACACGCTCGCGGCCAGCAGCCCGGTCGCCCCGGCGCGCGCGCCCTCGACGAAGTGGCGCGCCTGGCCGACACCGCCCGAGGCGACCAGCGGCAGGCGCACGCGGGCGCGCAGCGCGCGCAGCAGGTCGAGATCGAAGCCGGACTTGGTGCCGTCCCGGTCCATCGAGGTGACGAGCAGCTCGCCGGCGCCGAGGCTCGCCATCCGCTCGGCCCAGGCGATGGCGTCGATGCCGGTGGCCTTGCGGCCGCCATGGGTGAAGATCTCCCACCGGCCGGGACCGACGGCGCGGGCGTCGATGGCGACGACGATGGCCTGGCTGCCGAAGGCCTGCGCCGCGCGGCGCACCAGATCGGGGTCGCTCACCGCGGCGCTGTTGATGCTGGCCTTGTCGGCGCCGGCCAGAAGCAGGCGGCGCACATCCTCGACCGAGCGCACGCCGCCGCCGACGGTGAGCGGGATGAAGACCTCGGCGGCGGTGCGCGAGACGACATCGTACATCGTATCGCGATTCTCGTGCGTGGCGCCGATGTCGAGGAAGGTGATCTCGTCCGCGCCCTCCGCGTCATAGGCGCGCGCCTGCTCCACCGGATCGCCGGCATCGCGCAGGGCGACGAAGTTCACGCCCTTGACGACGCGGCCTTCCTTGACGTCGAGGCAGGGGATGACGCGCAGGGCAAGCATCGGGGCATCACCTCAGGCTGCAATGGATACCGTTGTGCGATGCGCCGGGTCGCGGCCAGGGTCAAGGGGCCAGGATCAGGCGTCGGAGCGGGGGCCCGGCTATTCCAGCGTCACGCTGACCGCGACCGGCTCGGCCAGCAGGCCGGTGTAGGTGGTCGCGTAGGTGGTGCCGGCCTCGGCCGGCAGGGCGGGGGAGAAGCCGCCCAGCGAGATCAGGTCCCCCGGCTTCAGCGCCGTGCCGCGCGCCGCGAGATCCTTCACCAGCCAGGGGATGACGTTCAGCGGATGGCCGAACAGCGCGCTGCCGGGGGCCTTGGCCAGTTCCTTTTCCGCCTCGCCCTTCCGCGCCGTGAAGCGCACCTCCATGCTGCCCAGGCGGCGGGCGAAATCCTCGGTCGCCTCCGGCGCGATCGGCTCGCCCACCACGCCCAGCCGCGCGCCGACGCCGATGGCCAGCAGGTTCGGCCCGTTCATCCGGCCCATCTCGGCCAGGGCCAGGTCCGGCATCTCGATGAAGGGGATGACCTGGTCGAGATGCCTCAGGATCTCGACATGGTCCGCGCCGGCCTCGTTGATGCCGGCATCCCTGACCCGCACGATCAGATCGGCCTCGACCACGGGCACGGCGGCGAAGTCCGCCGGCAGGGTGGCGCCGGACTTCGCCCGCACCGTCGCCGCGTAGATCGGCCCGGCCAGGGGGTGGCTGACGCCGAAGCGCTTCTGCGCCGCCTCGTTGGTCAGTCCGACCTTCCAGCCGACGGTGGGTCCGAGCTGCCTGCTCAGCGCCGGCACCAGCTTGCCCTGGGCGCAGAGCCCGTCCTCCAGGCTCAGCTCGCGCCCGAAGGCCTGCACCGGCGCGCGGGCCAGCAGCGAGGAGGCCATGGCCTGCATCGCCGCGTCGTCCGGGCAGGTCAGCGCGGCGGGCGGGCTGGCGGCCGCGGCGGAGGCCGGCGGAGCGCCCTCGGCGAGCGGAGCCATCAGGGCGGCGGCGAACAGGGCGCGGCGCATCGGGCGAGTCCTCCGGCGGTTTCCGCCGATGCTAGAGCAGCGCCCGGCCGGATGGAACCGCTCCGGGATTTCCATCCGGTTGTGGCCGCTCAATCCAGCTTCGCGCCCGAGATCTCCACCAGCCGCGCCCAGACCGGCGTCTCCCGCGCGATCAGGGCCGCCAGCGCCTCGGGGGATTCGCTGGAGACCGGGTCGTAGCCGAGGGGCGTCAGCCGCTCGGCGAAACCGGGCTGCGCGACGATGGCGCGGATCGCGGCGGCGAGCCGGGCTACGGCCTCCGCCGGCATGCCGGCCGGGCCGGCCACCGCGTTCCAGGTCACGATGTCGACCTGGTCCAGGCCCAGATCGGCGAAGTCGGCCATGCCGGGCACCTCCGGCAGCCCGCCGGCGCGCCGCGCCGAGGAGACGGCCAGGGCCTTGAAGGCGCCGGAGCGGACATGCGGCATCAGCGCCGGCATGACGTCGAACATCATGTCGATGGTGCCGGAGAGCAGGTCCTGGATGGCCGGGCCGCCGCCGCGGTAGGGCACGTGCAGGATGCGCGCGCCGGTCGCCTGGTTCACCGCGCTGATGCAGAGATGCGAGGAGGTGCCGGTGCCGGAGGAACCCATCGTCACCTGCTCGGGATGCGCGCGGGCCCATTCGACCAGCGCGCGGAAGTCGGTCCAGCCGCGCCGCCGCGCCGTCTCGGCATTGACCACGCAGAGCAGCGCGCCGGCGGTCACCAGGCTGAGCGGCTGCAGGTCCCGTGCCGGCTCGAAGGGCAGGCTGCTGAACATCGAGGGCATGGCGGTCCAGGTGGTCAGCCCCAGCACGCCGATGGTCGAGCCGTCCGGCGGCGCCTTGGCCAGGGCGTCGACGCCGATGACGCCGCCGGCCCCGGCGCGGTTCTCCACCACCACCGTCTGTCCCAGCGCGGCGCCCAGGCGCTCGGCCAGCAGGCGGCCGAGGATGTCGATGGCGCCGCCCGGCGGGAAGGGCACGATCAGGCGGAGGGGACGGCCCTCCGCCACCGCCTGCGCCCTGGCGGGGGGGCGGGGGGGGGGGGGCGGGGGGGCCCCCGCCAGGAGGGGCAGGGAGAGGAGGGATCGTCGTGCGGTCATGGAGGCGTCTTTCCCGGCTGGATATCCGGGCGGCAGCCTGAGCGGGAAAGGGCGCCGGGGAAAGAGGGGCCCCGCGCCCTCAGTCCAGGCTGGCGCCGGATTCCGCGACCAGCGCCTTCCACACCGCCTCCTGCGACCGGGTGTAGGCACCATAGGCGGCCGGCGAGGCATCGACGATGGTGGTGAAGCCGTTCGGCTCCATCTTCTCGCGGAACTCCGCCGTATCGACCACCGAGACGATGGCCTTGTGCAGCGCCGCGATACGGTTCTCCGGCGTGCCGGCGGGCACGTTGATGCCGTACCAGGACTGCATGTCGATGCCGGCGCCGGGCAGCAGCTCCTTCATCCCCGGCACGTCCCTGAGCTCCGGCACATAGGTCACGCGCTCGGCGCTGGCGGCGGCCAGCACCCGCAGCCGGCCTTCCCGCACATGCGCCATGGCCAGGGGGATGACGTCGAACATCATGTCGATATTGCCGGCCAGCAGGTCCTGCAGGGCCGGCGCGCCGCCGCGATAGGGCACGTGGGTGATATCGGCGCCGGTGGCGCGGCAGACCTTGGAAATGGTCAGGTGGCTGATCGTGCCGGTGCCGGAGGAGCCCATGGTGAGCCCGCCCGGGTCCTTCTTCGCCGCCGCGATGACGTCCTGGAAGGTGCGGTAGGGGCTGTCGGCCTTCACCGTCATGAACACGGTGCCGGTGGTGACGCGGGTCACCGGGGCGAGGTCGGTCATCGGGTCGATCGGCATCGACTTGGTGTAGAGGAACTTGTTGGCCGCGAGGATCGAGGCGGAGGCGAGCAGCATGGTGTGGCCATCCGGCTCCGAGCGGGCGGCCTCGGCGGCGCCGAGATTGCCGCCGGCGCCGCCGCGATTGTCCACCACCAGGGTCTGGCCCAGCACCGGCTGCAGCATCTGCGCCATCAGCCGGCCCGTCATGTCCACCGAGCCGCCCGGCGCGAAGGGCACGACGAGCCGCAGGGTGCGGGAGGGGAAGGTGTCCTGCGCCCGCGCATCCCGCGGCGCGACGAGGGCGGGAAGGGCGGGGAAGGTGGCGGCGGTGCCCAGCAGGGCGCGGCGGCGGATGGTCATGGTTTTGGGAGCCTCCGGTACGGTCCGCGGCGGGTTCTGGCGCGTGGCGGGCACGGCGGCAAGCGCGTTATGGCCCGGTCTCAGCCGCCCCGCGCCAGGCTGTGGATCAGCACCGCCGCCGCCACCGAAACGTTGAGGCTCTCGACCGCCCCCGAGCCCGGCAGCGTCACCCGCGCGGCGCAGGCGGCGAGGGTGGGCTGCGGCAGGCCCTGCTCCTCGTTGCCGAGCACCAGGGCCACGGGCCGCCCGGCGCGGCGCCGCAGCACCGCCTCCGGCGGCTCGCCGC
>NZ_JBSXMU010000154.1:0-6749 GCF_054073225.1 Teichococcus aerofrigidensis | reverse complement strand
CGGCATGGCCGGGCGCGGCGCGGTCGGCGCCCCGATCACGCCGCGCGAGACCGGCGGCACCGTGGCGGTGCCGACCGCGGCGACCGGCGCGCCGCCGCCGATGGCGACGACCTTCACCGGCTTCTCCGCCGCAACGTCCTTCACCGCATCGATGCCGGTGGCGACGACGGAGACCCGCAGGCGGCCGTTCATCTCCTCGTCGACGGAGGAGCCGAAGATGATGTTCGCTTCCTCGTCCACCTCGCGGCGGATGCGGTTCGCGGCCTCGTCGACCTCGAACAGCGTCATGTCGTAGCCGCCGGTGATGTTGATCAGCACGCCGCGCGCGCCGAGCATCGAGGTGTCCTCGAGCAGCGGGTTGCTGATGGCGGCCTCGGCGGCCTTCACCGCCCGGTCCTCGCCCTCGGCCTCGCCGGTACCCATCATCGCCTTGCCCATCTCCGCCATGACGGTGCGGATATCGGCGAAATCGAGATTCACCAGGCCGGGATTGACCATCAGGTCGGTGACGCCGCGCACGCCCATGTGCAGCACGTCGTCGGCCATCTTGAAGGCCTCGGCGAAGGTCGTGCGCTCATTCGCCTTGCGGAAGAGATTCTGGTTCGGGATGACGATCAGCGTGTCGACGTAGGTCTGCAGTTCGTCGAGCCCCGCCTCCGCCGCGCGCCGCCGCTTCGGTCCCTCGAAGTCGAAGGGCCGGGTCACGACGCCGACCGTCAGGATGCCACGCTCGCGCGCCATGCGGGCGATGACCGGCGCCGCGCCGGTGCCCGTGCCGCCGCCCATGCCGGCGGTGATGAAGACCATGTGCATGCCTTCGAGATGGCGCGCCAGATCCTCCGTCGCCTCTTCCGCCGCCGCGCGGCCGATCTCCGGCTTGGCACCGGCGCCCAGGCCCTGGGTCAGGTGCGGGCCGAGCTGCACGCGGCGCTCGGCGCGGCTGTTCACCAGCGCCTGCGCGTCCGTGTTGGCCACGAGGAACTCGACGCCGTCGAGACCCATCGCGATCATGTTGTTCACGGCGTTGCAGCCGGCACCGCCGACACCGACGACGGTGATGCGCGGACTGAAGTCCGTGTGCTGCTGGCGCGGGATCGTCAGGTTCAGCGTCATTGCAGCGAATCTCCTCGGGTAGCGGGCGTGTGGCGTGACGGATGAAGCGAATCGTGACCGCGTACAGATTGCATCAGACGCGCTCGCGAAGCCAGTTGACGAGACGAATAAATCGACCGTTTCCACGCTCGGGACCGGGGTCGATATCCAGGAGCGGACGGCCCTCTCCGGTGCCCCATGCGACTAGTCCCAAAGTTGTGGCAAAGTCGGGTCCTTGCGCGGATTCTGGAACGCCGCGCATCGGTTGCGGCCGCCCGATGCGCACCGGGCGATCCAGGATTCTCGCCGCCATCTCGCGCACGCCGACCAGCTGACTCGCGCCGCCGGTGAGAACGACGCGCGAACCGGCGTCGCGGCCGAGCGCGGCGGCGTCGAGACGGTCGCGCACCAGCTCCAGCGTCTCCTCGATTCGCGGGCGGATGATGCTGCCGAGCTGGCTGCGCGGGATCTGCACCAGATGATCCTCGTCCTCGCCGACGCGCGAGACGCCGATCATCGCCTTGGCGTCGTCGGCGCTGTCGAGCGCGCTGCCCTCCAGGATCTTGATGCGCTCGGCATGCGCGATGGGCGTCGCCAGACCGCGGGCGATGTCGTTGGTCACCTGCCAGCCACCGACCGGGATCTGCGCGGTGTGCAGCAGATGACCCTCGCCATAGACGGCGAGGCTGGTGGTGCCGCCGCCCATGTCCACCACGGTCGCGCCCAGCTGACGCTCATCCTCCACCAGGACAGAAAGAGCGGATGCGAAGGGCGCCGAAACAAGCTCCTCCACCTCCAGGTCGCAACCGGCGAGGCAGACGCCAAGATTGCGCAGCGAGGCGGAGGCCGCGTCGACAAGGTGCAATTGCGCGGCCAGCGTCTCGCACACCATGCCGCGCGGATCCTCGACGCCGGGCGTGGCGTCGATGGTGAAGCCGAGTGTGGTGGCGTGCACCGTCTCGCGCCCCTCATCGGCGGCGCGGCGGCGGCCCTCGCCCAGCACGGCGCGCAGATCCGCCTCGGTCACGGCGCGGCCGCCGATCGGCCATTGAATGCTCATCAGCCGCGAACTCGGCTGGCCGCAGGAGAGGTTGACGATGGCGCCGGACAGCTTGATCTCCGCCGCCTCCTCGGCCTGGGCGACCGCGGCGCGGATGCAGAGCTCGGCTTCCTGCAGATCGACGATGTTGCCGCCCTTGATGCCGCGCGCGCGCTGCCATCCACAGCCCAGGACGCGGGCATGGCCGTCGCCTTCGACGCGGGCGATCAGGCAGACGATCTTGCTGCTGCCGATATCGATCACGCCATAGGGGCCGCCGCGCGCGCGGCGCCGCTTGGGCGGCGGGGCGGGCGGCTCGCCCGGGCCGATGATGCGGGCCATCCGGCTCATCCGCGTCCGCTCCTTCGCCCCTTGGGCGGTTCGGCGATCGGTTCGGGCTGCGGGTTCTGCCGCACGACGAGCCGGTCGGGCAGGCGCATGTCGATGGCGACCAGCGGCCGGTCCATCAGCGCGCTGCTCCGCTGCAACTCGCCGAGGCGGTGGATCGCGGCGGCCTCGTGGGATTCCGGCAGCAGCACGTCGGTGCCGTTGTGCAGCCTGAGGTTCCAGCGCCGCTCGCTGACCAGCACCAGCGCCTGGGTGCGGCGGCGCACCTCGGGCTCGGTGGAGAGCGCGTCGTAGAGCGCCGCGCCGCGGTGGTGCGCGCCCTCGCCGACCAGCAGCGGCAGCGGGCCGAAGGCATCCAGCGTGTCGGCCGAGACCACGCGGCCGTCACGGTCGACCACGGCGAACTCGCCCTGGTGCTGCCAGATCGCGAAGGGCCGGCGCTCATGGATCTCGATGACGATGCTGCCGTTGAGCAGGCGCTGCACCTCGGCGCTCTCGATCCAGGCGATGCTCTCCAGCCGGGCCTTGGCCTGCTCGGGCGAGAAGCCCAGCAGCGGATCGCCGACGCGCGTGCCGATGGCGGCGCGGATCAGCTCGCGCGGCGTGTTCTGCTGGCCGCGCACGATGATCTCGCCCACCACCATGCCGGCCCCGCCGGTGGCCTCGGCCAGGTTCTCGGACAGCCAGGAGAAGCGCCCGGCGGGGTCCAGGGCCGAGACCAGCACGGCCCCGCCGCCCAGCAGCCCGAGGCCGAGCGCGACGTAGAACGCCGGCCGCAGCAGCGGCCGGCGGCGGCGCAGCCAGAGGCGCAGGCCGCTCGGCCGGCGCGACGTCGCCTGGGCGCGGCCCTCCGCCGCCAGCCGGGCGCGGTCCTCGGTGCGCAGGCGGGTCGGGCTATGGGCCATGGCGCGCCTCCCGCACCAGCCAGGCGCAGAGCTCGGGGAAGCTGATGCCGCAATGCGCCGCCTGCTCCGGCACCAGGCTGGTCGGCGTCATGCCCGGCTGGGTGTTCACCTCGAGCAGGACCAGCCGGCCGGTGGCATCGTCGTAGCGGAAGTCGGAGCGGCTGATGCCGCGGCAGCCCAGCGCCTCATGGGCGCGGAGCGCGACCGACTTCGCCGCCGTGGCGATGGCGTCCGGCACCTCGGCGGGGATGCGGTGGCGGCTGCCGCCCTCGGCATACTTGGCGTCGTAGTCGTAGAAGACACGGCCGGTGTCGATCTCGGTGACGGCCAGCGCGCGGCCGCCCATGACGGCGACGGTCAGCTCGCGGCCGGGGATGTATTCCTCGACCATGATGGCCGGGCCGAAGCGCCAGCCGCGCGCGATCTCGGCGCGGCGGTTGTCGCCCTCGCGCAGGATGTGCACGCCGACCGAGGAGCCCTCGTTCACCGGCTTCGCGACATAGGGGCGCGGCATCGGATCGGCCGATTCCAGCTCGGCCGGCGTCACCACGCGGTGCTCGGCCAGCGGCAGCCCGTGCGCGGCGAAGACCGCCTTGGACGCCGCCTTGTCCATGGCGACCGACGAGGCGCGCACGCCGGAATGCGTGTAGGGCAGGCCGAGCCAGTCCAGCACCCCCTGCACGCAGCCATCCTCGCCGAAGCGCCCGTGCAGCGCGTTGAACACTGCGTCGGGCCGCGCCGCCTGCAGCGCCGCGATCAGGCCCGGCAGGTCCCGCGTCACCTCGATGGGCGTGACGGCGAAGCCCGCCTCGCGCAGCGCCGCGACCACCTGCGCCCCCGTCGAGAGCGAAACCTCGCGCTCTGCCGAGATGCCGCCGAACAGAACGGCGATGTGGTTCATGCCGAGACCTCCCCGATGCGGCGGATCTCCCAGTCCAGCGCCATGCCGGACCGCGCGGCGACGCGCGCGCGCACCTCTTCGCCGAGATCCTCAAGATCGGCGGCCGTGGCGGCACCGAGATTGAGCAGGAAATTGCAGTGCTTCTCCGAAACCTGGGCATCGCCCCGCCGCAGCCCGCGGCAGCCGGCGGCGTCGATCAGCGCCCAGGCCTTGTGCCCCTCGGGGTTCTTGAAGGTCGAGCCGCCGGTGCGCGCGCGGACCGGCTGCGCCGCCTCGCGCGCCGCGCGGATCTCGTGCATCCGCGCGGCGATGGCGCCGGCCTCTCCCGGCGCGGCGCGGAACCGGGCGCGGGTGACGATGCCGCCCTCGGGCAGGACGGCCCGGCGATAGGCGAAACCGAGCTCGGCGGCGGTGAGGCGCAGCAGGCCGGAGGGTGTCGCGACCTCGGCCCAGTCCAGCACGTCCTTCACCTCCGCGCCGTAGGCGCCGGCGTTCATCGCCACCGCGCCGCCGATGGTGCCCGGAATGCCGCAAAGGAATTCGAGGCCGGCGAGGCCCGCCGCCGCGGCATGCTCGGCCACGGTCACGTCCAGCGCGGCGGCGCCGGCGACGAGGCCGTCCGCCTCGACGGCGACCTCCGAGAAGCCGCGCGCCAGCTTGACGACGATGCCGCGCACGCCGCCATCGCGCACCAGGAGGTTGGAGGCGGCGCCGATCGCCGTGACCGGGCAATCCCGCGGGCGGTCGCGCAGCAGCAGCAGGAGGTCCTCCGCGTCGGCGGGACGGACCAGCCATTGCGCCGGGCCGCCGGTGCGGAACCATGTCAGCGGCGCGAGCGGCGCCGCCTCCTGCACGCGGCCGCGCAGCGGCGGCAGGGCGGGGAGGGTGTCCTGCGGCATGGCGCGGCTCACCGGCTGCCTCCGGCCAGGCGCGGACCGCGCGGCTGCAGCGCGGCCAGCTGCTCCGGCAGGCCATGCGCCCAGCCGGTGATATTGCCGGCGCCAAGGCAGATCACGTAGTCGCCCGGCTTGGCGATGGCGTTCACCATCTCCGGCAGGCTGTCGGGGCCGGGCAGGGGGACGACGCTGCGGTGACCGTGGGCGCGCAGCCCGTCCACCAGCGCGTCACGGTCGAAGCCCGGGATCGGCGCCTCGCCGGCGGCATAGACGTCGGCCACGATGACGGTGCCGGCATCGTTCATGCACTGGCAGAAGTCCTCGAACAGCGCCTGCAGGCGGCTGTAGCGGTGCGGTTGCACCACGGCGATGACGTCGCGCGCCCCGGCCTGCCGCGCCGCCTTCAGCACGGCGGCGATCTCGACCGGGTGATGGCCGTAATCGTCGATGATCTGGATGCCGTTGGCCTCGCCGACGCGGGTGAAGCGGCGCTTCACCCCCTTGAAGCCGGCCAGGGCCGAGCGGATGGTGCCCTCATCGATGTCCATCTCCATGCCGACGGCGATGGCGGCCAGCGCGTTCTGCACATTGTGCTGGCCGAGCATCGGCAGGCGCATCGGCTTCAGGCTGCGGCTGCGGCCCGTCGCGCGGTCCTGCACCGTGACCTCGAAGGTGGCGCCCATGCGGTCGGTGATCAGCCGCTCGGCCCGCACATCGGCCTGTGGCGAGAAGCCGTAGGTGATCAGGCGGCGGTCGATCTGCGGGATCATCGCCTGCACGTTGGGGTGGTCGGCGCACAGCACCGCGAAGCCGTAGAAGGGGATGTTGCCGACGAACTGGGCATAGCCCTGTTTCATCGCATCCTCGGTGCCCCAGTGGTCGAGGTGCTCCGGGTCCATGTTGGTGACCACGGCGGCGACGGCGGGCAGGCGCAGGAAGGAGCCGTCGCTCTCATCCGCCTCCACCACCATCCAGTCGCCCTCGCCGAGGCGGGTGTTGGTGCCGTAGGCGTTGATGATGCCGCCATTGATCACGGTGGGGTCGAGCCTGGCCGCCTCCAGCACGGTCGCGACCAGCGAGGTCGTCGTCGTCTTGCCGTGCGTGCCGCCGATGGCGATGCCCCATTTCAGCCGCATCAGCTCGGCCAGCATCTCGGCCCGGCGCACCACCGGGATCAGCCGCTGGCGCGCCGCCACCACCTCGGGGTTGTCGCGCTTCACCGCCGTCGAGGTGACGACGACCTGGGCGGCGCCCAGATTGGCCGCGTCATGCCCGACCATGACCGAGATGCCGGCGGCGCGCAGCCGCTCGACATTGTAGCCCTCGGCGATGTCGCTGCCCTGCACCTGGTAGCCGAGATTGTGCAGCACCTCGGCGATGCCCGACATGCCGATGCCGCCGATGCCGACGAAATGAATGGGACCGATATTGAGCGGCAGGGCGCGCATCACGAAGCATCCTGGGACTGGCGCGCATCCGCGCGGGAGAGAACGAGATCGGCGAGGCGGGCGGCCGCGTCCGGGGCGGCCAGCCGCGCGGCGGCGGCGGCGGCCGCGGCCAGGCCGCCC
>NZ_JBSXMU010000153.1:0-6793 GCF_054073225.1 Teichococcus aerofrigidensis | reverse complement strand
CGGCCGCCCCGACGCCGCCGGCGAGGCCGCGCCGGCGCGCGACCGCGACCGCGCCGAGGGCGGCACGCTCTGGCTCTATGGCCTGCACACCGTCGCCGCCGCCCTGGCCAATCCGCGCCGCCGCAACCGCCGCCTGCTGCTGACCGCCGAGGCCGAGCAGGCCCTGGCCGCGCGCCTTCCCAGGCCCTGGCCGCTGCAGGCCGAGCGGGCCGAGCGGGGCCGCTTCCAGACCTTCCTGCCGGAGGACGCGGTGCACCAGGGCGCCGCCCTGCTGGCCGAGCCGCTGCCTCCGGTGCCGCTGGACGAGGTGCTGGCCCGTTCGCGCGGCACCGTCCTGCTGCTCGACCAGGTGACCGATCCGCGCAATGTCGGCGCCATCCTGCGCTCCGCCGCCGCCTTCGGCGCCGCCGCGGTGGTCATGCAGGACCGCAACGCGCCACCCGAGACCGGCGCCATGGCGCGCGCGGCCGTCGGCGCGCTCGACAGCGTGCCGGTGGCGCGCGAGGTCAATCTGGCGCGCACCATCCAGACCCTGCAGAAGGCCGGCTACTGGGTGATGGGCCTGGCCGGGGAGGCGCGCGAGGAGCTGGCCCGCGCCAGGCCGCGGGACCGGCCGGTGGCGCTGGTGCTCGGCGCCGAGGACAGCGGCCTGCGGCGGCTGCAGCGCGAGACCTGCGACGAGCTGGTGCGGCTGCCGATCTCCGGCGCGGTGGAAAGCCTGAACGTCTCGGTCGCCGCCGCCGTGGCGCTCTACGAGCTGGCGCGCGAGGGCTGAGGCCACCGCGCCTTCAGCTTTCGTCAAGCCTCCGGCGGGCAGGCTGCGCCGGCCGCCCCCCGAGGCGGGAACCCCGGCCAGGATGGCGCAACCTTGGACTGAGCAACCATGGCCCTCGCCACCTGGCATGACTTCACCGAACAGCAGCAGCTCGCCCTGTCGCAGGAGGCGCTGCGCCGTGCCGCGCAACTCCTGGCCGGCCAGGCCGAGACCCTGGCCAGCGAGATGGAGGAGGGCGCCCTGATCGACCAGGGCGGGCCGGAGGCGCTGCGCCTCTTCGCCAGCGTCGTTCGCGCCACCACCGAGGATGCCTTCGGCCCCGCCCGGCGGGCCTGACCGTCCGCCCCGGATCGCCAGGCCCATGATCACCCAGGCCTTTGATCGCACAGCGATATTTTCAGGCCACGCGGCGATTCGCCCGCCTCCACCCTTGCCCGGACACGGCGAGGGGCGCATGGTCCGCGCCATCCATGGCCATTGGGAGTGACGGGCGATGAGCGTGACGGCAACCGGGAGCAACGCGGCTCTGCAGGCGAGGCGCGAGGCGGCGGTGCCGCGCGGTCTGGGCATCCAGCTGCCGGTCTTCGCGGCCAAGGCCGAGAATGCCGAGATCACCGATATCGAGGGCAAGCGCTACATCGACTTCGCCGCCGGCATCGCGGTGCTGAACACCGGCCACCTGCACCCCAAGGTCAAGGCGGCGGTGCAGAAGCAGCTCGACAGCTTCAGCCATACCTGCATCCAGGTGATGCCCTATGAGGGCTATATCCGCCTGGCCGAGCGGCTGAACGAGAAGGTGCCGACCCGCGGCCCGCGCAAGACGGTGTTCCTCACCACCGGCGCCGAGGCGATCGAGAACGCGGTCAAGATCGCCCGCCACCACACCGGGCGGAACGGCGTCATCGCCTTCTCCGGCGCCTTCCACGGCCGCACCCTGCTCGGCATGGCGCTGACCGGCAAGGTGGTGCCCTACAAGGCGGGCTTCGGCTCGATGCCGGGTGAGATCTATCACCTGCCCTTCCCCGTGACCTATCACGGCAAGGAGGTGGCGCAGACGCTGGAGGCGCTGGAGGTGATGTTCCGCGCCGATGTCGATCCGAAGCGGATCGCCGCCATGATCATCGAGCCCGTCCAGGGCGAGGGCGGCTTCTATGTCGCCCAGGCCGAGCTGCTCGCCGGCCTGCGGAAGATCTGCGACGAGCACGGCATCGTCATGATCGTGGACGAGGTGCAGACCGGTTTCGCCCGCACCGGCAAGATGTTCGCCATCGAGCATTCCGGCGTGCAGCCCGACCTGATGACCATGGCCAAGTCGCTGGCCGGCGGCTTCCCGCTCTCCGCCGTCACCGGCAAGGCCGAGATCATGGACAGCCCCGGCGCCGG
The DNA here is from genome assembly GCF_054073225.1 of Teichococcus aerofrigidensis. Lineage (NCBI taxonomy): Bacteria > Pseudomonadati > Pseudomonadota > Alphaproteobacteria > Acetobacterales > Roseomonadaceae > Roseomonas > Teichococcus aerofrigidensis. The sequence continues at coordinate 4,635 of NZ_JBSXMU010000153.1, read as the reverse complement.
CGGCCTCGGCGGCACCTATGGCGGCAACCCGCTGGCCTGCGCCGCCGGAAATGCCGTGCTCGACGTGATCGAGGAGGAAGGGCTCTGCGCCCGGGCCGAGCAGATCGGCGAGCTGCTCACCGGCCGGCTGAAGGAGATGCAGTCCTCCAACAGCCTGGAGGGCGTGATCGGCGATATCCGCGGCCTCGGCGCCATGGTGGCGATGGAGCTGGTCTCGGGGAACAACCCCGACCGGCCCGACCCCGACCTGACCAAGGCGCTGATCGCCCGGGCGGCGCAGAAGGGCCTGATCATCCTGGCCTGCGGCGTGCGCGGCAATGTCGTCCGCTTCCTGGTGCCGCTCACCGCCTCCGACGCGCTGATCAACGAGGGCATGGACATCCTGGGCGAGTCGCTGCGCGAATGCGTGGCCGAGCGCGCCGCCTGAACCCGGCCGCCCGGCGGGCCTCCTCCCGCCGGGCACCCCTGCCCGTGCCCTCCTGCCCGTGCCCTCCCGGCCGGCGCCCTCCTTGCCGGCCTCACGCGCCATGCCCATCTGCCCGCCGGCCGTTCAGGGCTGACCGTTCAGGGAGGGCAGCATGGCCGTCCGTCTCCTCCGTCGCATGGCGCCGCTCGCGGCCGCCGGCCTGCTGCTGACCTCCGCCCCCGCCCTCGCCGGGGTGAGCGTGGACTTCGCCGATCCCGCCCGCTTCACCGATGCCCGGCTCGATGGCGGCGGCGGCGCCCGGCCGGACGCGCCGGAGCTCCTGGCCATCAGGCGGCACCTGGAAGCGCTCGGCGCCCGCCTGCCGCCCGGCACCGCGCTTCGCATCACCGTGCTGGACATCGACCTGGCCGGGCGGCGCGAGCCCTGGCGCATCGACAACCCCGACCTCCGCGTGATGACGCAGGCCACCTGGCCGCGCATCCGCCTGCGCTATGCGCTGGTCCGCCCAGGGGGTTATCCAACGGATCATCCAGGGGATCATCCAGGCGAGGCGCCGGCGGTGGCGGAGGAGAGCGTGAGCGACATGGCCTATCTGGCGCGCGCCCGCATGGCGCGGGCGGGGGACCGCCTGTGGTTCGAGAAGGCGATGCTGGACGACTGGTTCCGACAGCGCTTCCTCCGGTGAGCGAGGCGGTCTTCGGCCTGATCCTGGCCGGCGGCCAGGCGCGCCGCATGGGGGGCGGCGACAAGCCGCTGCTGCCGCTCGGCGGCCGTCCCATGCTGGCCCATGTCATCGCCCGGCTGCGCCCGCAGGTGGCGGGGCTGCTGCTCAGCGCCAACGGGGATCCCGCCCGCTTCGCGCCCTGGGCGGCGCCGGCGATTCCCGTGCTGCCCGACTCCCTGCCCGGGCAGCCGGGGCCCCTGGCCGGCATCCTCGCCGGGCTCGACTGGCTGGCGGAGCGGCGGGACGGGGCCGGCTGGCTGCTCTCCGTGCCGGGCGACACGCCCTTCATTCCCGCCGACCTGGCCGCCCGGCTGCGCGCGGCCCGTGTGGCGGCCGGCACGCCCCTGGCCTGCGCCCGCTCCGGCGGCCGGCTGCATCCGGCGGTCGGCCTCTGGCCGGTGGCCCTGCGCGACGCCCTGCGGCGGGCGCTCCTGGCCGATGAGCGGAAGGTCGCCCGTTGGACGGCGCGCCATGGCTGCGCCGAGGCGGAATGGCCGGGCGGGCCGGCGGACCCCTTCTTCAACGCCAACACGCCGGAGGAGCTGGCGGAGGCGGAGGCGCGGCTGGCGCGGGAGGGCTGAGCCCGGGCCAGAGCGGTTGCCGTTCGCACCGGCTCACGGCAACCGCTCTGGCCTATCGTTTTCAGGAGCATCTTCGCCCGATCAGGCGATTCCCCCCGGTCGGGACCTGCTCTACCGCTCGCAGCGGATGAAGACGGCGCCGCGATTGGCGATCTCGCCCACATCCGCCGCGCTCTTTTCCGCGCCGGTGCTGGAGGCGGTCGCGGGCGCCAGCCCGGCGCGGCGGGCGAAGGCCAGGGCGGCCTCGCCCTTCACCGCGAAATTGACGTTCTGGGGGATGTCGCCCGTCTGCTTCGCGATGTTCTGCGCGTGCAGCTTGCTCACCACCACGCCGACCAGGTTGCCCTGCAGGTCGAGCAGCGGCCCGCCGGAATTGCCCGGCTGCACCGCGGCGCTGATCTGGTAGTGCGCCGGGTTGTTGCCGAGCCCGTTCAGCCCGTTCACCTCGCCGCGCGTCAGCTTGGGGTCGGAGGAGAGCAGGCCCGGCAGCGGGAAGCCATAGGCGATGACCCCCTCGCCGCGCCGCACCGGCGGCGCCGCGCGGAAGGCCAGCGGCTCGCCGGGGTTGCCCGGCACGGCCAGCAGGGCGAGGTCCAGCCCGGCATCGACGCGGGCCGGCGGCACGGCGGGCAGCAGGCGGCCATCGGCGGTGCGGATGAAGATGCGGTCGCAGCCGGCGACGACATGCTGGTTGGTCATCACGCGGTCGGTGGCCACCACGAAGCCGCTGCCGGAGGAGACGCGGGCGCGCGGATTGGGCGCGCCGGGCGCCGGCTGGCTGGACGCGGGGCGAAGATCGGCCTCGGTGACGGCGATGCGCGGCTCGGCGCAGATGTCGCGGCCGCGCAGGATGGCCTCACGGCCGTCCTGCACCACCAGCCGCAGGTCGAAGCGGCAGCCGGCCTCGGGCCGCGTCGCCAGGGTGAACAGCTTGCCGCTGGGCATCGGCGCGGGCAGCGTGTTGCGCCCCCAGCCTTCCGCTCCGCCCTGCGCCGCCCGCCCCTCGCGCAGGGCGTAGAAGCCGGTCGCCACCTGGCCGGTGCGGTTCGCGAGCTGGATGCGGTGGCTCCCGCCCGGAGCGGCGTCGGGGGCTTGCGCGGCGTCGGGGGCTTGCGCGGCGTCGGGGGCCTGCGCGGCGGCGGGGCCGGAAGCGGCGAGGAGGGCCGCGAGGCCGGCGAGGGAGCGGAGAAGGGGGAGGAGGCGCATGATGCGCGGGGATCAACCCTGCCCCGCGGCGCCGGTCAATGGCGCTCTTGACCTTCCCACAATGGAAAGCCCCATCTCCTTCCCATGCCCGACGCCAGCCCCCCCTCCGAACGGATCACCCTGCCCATCACCGGCATGACCTGCGCCAGCTGCGCCGGACGGGTCGAGCGCGCGCTGCGGCGGGTGCCGGGCGTGGCGGAGGCGCGGGTCAACCTGGCCGGCGAGACCGCCGAGGTGCGCGGCACGGCCGAGCTGCGGGCGCTCGCCGAAGCGGTCGGCCAGGCCGGCTACGGGCTCGCCATCGAGGAACGCGACCTCGGCATCGGCGGCATGACCTGCGCCAGCTGCGCGGGGCGCGTGGAGCGGGCGCTGAAGGCCGTCCCCGGCGTACTGGAGGCCTCGGTCAACCTGGCCACCGAGCGGGTGCATCTGCGCCTGCTGGCGGGGCTGGACGAGGCCGCGCTGGCGGCGGCGGTGGCCCGGGCGGGCTATCGCGTCACCACGGCCGGGACCACCGCGGCGGAGGCGGAAGGCGGGCGCGGCCCCTGGCGCGGCCCCTGGCGCGACAGGGCCGAGCTGGCGCTGGCCTTCCTCCTGGCCGCCCCCTTCCTGGCCGGCATGCTCGGCATGGCCCTCGGCCGGCACTGGATGCCGCCGGGCTGGCTCCAGCTCGCCCTCGCCGCGCCGCTGCAGTTCGGCCTGGGCTGGCGCTTCTACCGCGCCGGCTGGCGCGCGCTGCGCGCCGGCACCGGCAACATGGACCTGCTGGTCGCCCTCGGCACCTCGGCGGCCTTCGGCCTCTCCGTGGTCCTGCTGGCGCGGGGCGAGGCGCATCTCTACTTCGAGGCCTCGGCCATCATCATCGCCTTCGTGCTGCTGGGCCGCTTCCTGGAGGGCCGCGCGCGGCGCGCCACCGGCGCCGCCATCGCCGCCCTGCTGGCGCTGCGCCCGCGCACCGCCCGCCGCCTGGACGAGGCCGGGCGGGAGGAGGAGGTGCCCGCCGCCACGCTCCGGGTCGGCGACCGCGTCGTGATCCGCCCCGGCGAGCGCATCCCGGCCGACGGGCTGGTGGAGGAAGGCGCCTCGGGCGTGGATGAGAGCGCGCTGACCGGCGAGAGCCGCGCCGTGGAGAAGCATCCCGGCGACACCGCCGCCACCGGCACCGTGGCGCTGGACGGGCGGCTGGTGGTCCGCGCCACCGCCGTCGGCGGCGAGACCCGGCTGGCCCGGGTGGCGGCGCTGGTGCAGGCGGCCCAGGCCAGCCGCGCCCCGGTGCAGAAGCTGGTGGATCGCGTCAGCGCCGTCTTCGTGCCGGTGGTGCTGGGCGTGGCGGCGCTGACCCTGCTCGGCTGGCTGCTGGCCGGCGCCGGGCTGCCGGCGGCCATCCTGCATGCCGTCGCGGTGCTGGTCATCGCCTGCCCCTGCGCCCTCGGCCTCGCCACCCCGGCCGCCATCATGGCCGGCACCGGCGCCGCCGCCCGCGCCGGCATCCTGATCCGCGACGCCGAGGCGCTGGAGCGCGCCGGGCACATCACCCTGGTCGCCTTCGACAAGACCGGCACGCTGACCGAGGGCCGGCCGCACCTGGCCGCCCTGCACACGGCGCCCGGCGTGACGCGGGCGGAGGTGCTGGCCGCCGCCGCCCGGCTGCAGGCCGGCAGCGAGCACCCCCTGGCCCGCGCCGTGCTGGCCGAGGC
>NZ_JBSXMU010000152.1:0-6800 GCF_054073225.1 Teichococcus aerofrigidensis | reverse complement strand
GCCCAGGCCCGGCGCCAGGCCCTGCCCGTGGCCCAGGGCCTGCTGGACGGCCCGTTCGACGGGCAGATCCTGTTCCGGGCCTGGCTGGCCGAGGCGGCGGCCCTGTCGCTCGGCTTCACCACGGCGCGCCCGGCCCTGCTGCTCGACGCCGCCTGAGGCGCGCCCCCTGAGGGGGCGCCAGGGGGCGCCAGGGGACGGCTGGGGGCGCCGGCCGGCAACCCCCCGCCGGGCGCGGCGTTGCCCGGCTGCAGGAAGGAAGCCGCGCCATGGAGCAGAAGATCAGCATCGCCCGCCCCGCCGCCGAGGTGTTTGCCTATCTCGCCGATCCGCGGCACCTGCGGCACTGGCTGCCGCAGCTCCGCCGCGAGGAGGGACCGCTGCCGCAGGACGGGCTGCGGGCGGATGCCGCGACCGGCCGCCTGCAATGGTCCTTCCCGCCGGCGGGCAGCTGGCACGTCACCGGCAGCGGCCCGATCGCCACGCTGCATCTGCGCCTCGAGGTCGAGACCGCGCCGGCGGCCGACCCGACCGAGCGGGAAAGCCCCCGGGCCGCGGCCGAGCATGGTCTGGAGGCGGCGCTGCAAAGCGTGAAGTCGCATCTCGAACAGGCCGATGGCGGCGATCCCGACCTGCGCATGCCGCCCGCCCCGGCGCGGGTCTTCGGCCGCGGCCAGGACTAGGGAGCCGCGCCGCCTGAAATGGGGCGACCGGCCGGCCCGGCCGGCAGCCTCGCGATAAGCGGACATTATCGGGGGTAATCGGACGCCGCGCCGCCTGACCAGGCCGGTTTCCTGCGTCATCCATGCCAGGACTCAGGCGGTCCTGCCGTGCCCGTCGGGAGTTCTTCCCCCCGGCTTTTTCTCTCCTTCACGAATTTCGCATAGCCTCGCCCTCCCGCCCCAGGCCGAGGCCGACGCAGAATGCCGCTTCTCCCTTCCCTCCCCGCGCCCCTCCTGCCCGCCGCGACCGGCGCCGCGCGGCCGCTTGGCCCGTGCTGGTGGCTGGCCGCGGCGCTGCTGCTGCTGGCCGCGGGCCAGAGCCTGTCCGGCATCCCGGCCGGCACGGCCTCCGGCGGCGTCCCGGCGGCGCGGGATGTCGCGCCGCTTCTGGCTCCCGCCCTGGTCTGGACGGCGGCGCTGCTGGCGCTGGCGGCCACCCCGCTGGCGGGGGGGCCGCCGCGGCCGGGCGCCCCCCCCCCCCCCCCCGGGGCTGGAGGCGGCGCTGCACCGCCTGGAGGCGGCCCTGCCCGCCGAGGCCCTGTCGCGCGTCGAGGCCTGCGCGGCGCAGCTCGGCACGGCGGCGCCCGCCCTGTCGCGCCTGCCGGAGGTCCTGGCCGCCCTGCTGGCGCAGCAGTCCGGCCTCGCCCGCGGCGAGGCGCGGCTGGGCGATGCCGCCCGCTACCTGACCGACACCACCGACCGCCTGGCCGGCGAGGCGGCGCTGCTGGAGAGCCAGGCGGTGCGGCTGCAGGCGATGATCAGCATCCTGGGCCGCGAGGGGCGGCTGTCCGGCTGAGGGTGGCCCGAGGGGCGGTTCCCGGGACGGTTCAGGGGACGGCCGCGGCCTCCGCCGCCGGCTCGGCCTCGTCCTCCTCGAGCAGCGGCATGGCCTCGACCGGCAGCAGCGCGGTGAGGTTGCCGGTCGGGTAGAAGGCGACCAGCCAGGACTTCAGCGGCGCCGTGCCGGAGGGGCGCGGAAAGCCCTTGTCGAGGGCGCGCCGGAGCCGCGGGTCGATCAGGGCGATGCCATAGCCCGGCAGGCTGCGCCGGTGCTGCGCATAGGCGGCCAGCTCCGCCTTGAAGCGGCGCAGGTCCTGCGTCGTGCCGACCCGGTTGCGCAGCTTCGCCAGGTTCATGCGGAAGCCCTCCGGCGGGCCGCTGCGGGCGATCTCGTAGAGCCGCTTGGCGACCGGCGGCAGTTCGAAATACTTCGGGCTGTAGGTCAGGAAGTGCTTGTCCTGCACGATGGCGCGGAACAGCCAGGCGCAGAGGGTCAGCTCCACCGCGCGCATCTGCTTGGCGCCCTCGCGGCCGCGGCGGTGATAGAGGATGCGGTACTCGTCGAGCCAGCCGAAGCCGCGATCCTCCCCCTCCCCGCCGGTCTCGATATTGGTGCGGATGAAGGTGGACTTCAGCCGCGCCAGGGATTCCTCCAGCCGCTCATAGGCCGAGCCGCCCGGCGTGCTGCCGGTGGTGACGAAGAAGTCGTGCGCGGTGAAGGTGATGCGCGGCGAGGGATTCTCGCCCCGGTTCAGCTTGTCGGCGATCAGCGAGGCCGAATAGACCAGCAGCTCCTTGTCCCAGATCGAGGCGACGCCGTGCTTGGTGCCGACCACCTCGATCCAGGTGGTGCCGTCATCGTAGCGCGGCAGCTCGGTCTCCTTCTCCCGCCGCAGCGAGAAGAAGTTGTAGACCATGGTGTTGCGGTCGCCCTTGACCTTCCCCACCAGCGGGCTGTCGGTGATCCCGGAGAAGTTGAAAGCCTGCTGCTCGTCCATCGGCCCCGCGTGTCCTGCGCCTCCCTTGTGCCCGTGGCGGCGGCCGGTTTCCAGCATCGCCATCCGGCCTGTCGGCGTGGCGACGAGTCTTTTTGACCTGGGGATTCGTCGTGACGCCGACATCCCTCCCGCCGGGCCCGGCTCGTACCAGGCTCGTGAGCGGGAGATTTTATCCACAGCCCCATTCGTCGTGACGCCGACAGGGCAAAAGCCACTCGTCGTGACGCCGACAAATCCTCGTCGTGACGCCGACGCAAGTTCGTCGTGACGCCGACGCAAGTTCGTCGTGACGCCGACGCAAGTTCGTCGTGACGCCGACGCAAAGGCCCCTCAACCCCATGATCCTGAAGGGGAATTCGGGGGGCATAACTGTATGACTCTAAGACTCTTATAACTTTGTAACACTTCTGGCGGGCCGCGACGGCGCGAAGCCGGGATGGCCATGGAACGGGGTTGTCGGGAACAGCACAACGGAAGGCCCGGCCGCCGCAGGCAGTGTCGGCGTAAAGACGAAAGCAGGCAGGGAGCAAGGATTCGAGATATCAACCAAAGGTTGATTTACTGAATCTTCTTTTCAGTTCTGAACCGGAGTTCTTGCGTGTTCTTGCGCCGCTTCATCCTCTCCGCCGCGGGCAAAGCGCGCGAGGAGCGACAAAAAAATTGCGGGGATTGTGCGAAAAATGATAGGAGAGACGCCGAGCCCGAGGGAGAACCCGATGCCGATCCACAAGCGACCAGGCCCGTTTCTGCTGCTGCTGCTCGGCAGCATCCTGCTGCTGGCCCCCGGCCATCACCTGGCTCCCTGGCTGCTGCCGGAGGAAGCCATGCTGGCCGGCCTGGCGATCCTCGCCCTAGGCATCGCCCTGCTTCAGGCCGACGGGTGGCTGTTTCATTCCAGAGGGGGATCGAGCCGCTCCGGCCCTGCCAAACGGATGAAAATCCGCATACGTTGCGCGCGTTAACCGGCGCGGCGGATTGGCCGCACACTCTCCGCCGGAACGGCCCGCCAGAATGGAAGGACCCAGCATGAACGATCCCCTGAGCAGCCACGAAATCTGGGTGGTCTGGGGCGGAATCTTCCGCGACACGAGCTTCACCGACCTCGAGGCCGGAACGGAGGAACTGCACGGTCCCTTCCACAGCCAGCAGGAGGCCGAGAAGGCCTGGCTGGAGCGCATGCGGCGGATGGTGGACATCGCCTCGCACCGCCTCTTCGTGCTGCGCGCCCTGCCGCCCTCCAGCGGCGGCTGAGGGCCTCCGGCCCGCCCGGGGCCCGCCCGGACCCCGCCTGGGGGCCCGACGGCCGCGGGCGTGGCCGACCCGGCGCGAGACCCGCTATTGCCGGAAGACGCGCGCCATGCAGTCGGCCCGCTGACCTGGCGACAGGCTGGCCGAGGCCTGGTGGCACAGGCTGGTCTCCGACGCGGCATTGCCGGACCGGCCGAACGTCAGCCCCGCTAGGGCGGCGGCCAACGACAGCAGCAACAGGATGACGAGACAAACCGGCCGCATCCGCAGCTCCCTTCAGGAACCAGGGGATAAAGAACCTGGAAACCTTTTAGGGATTTGTACATAAAAAGAGATTTTTTCAAGCCGCGAGGCACCGTCCGGCCTCGCTCGGGCGCCCTTCCGCGATAATCTCCGCGTGATCCATGCGGGAGTCCCGGGCATGTCGTGGAAAGTTCTGTCAGCGGCCGGAGCCGGGCCATGAGTGGTCTGCGCTATCCGAGCTTCGTGGCGCCCCATTTCGTGGAGATCGAGGGGCGGGGCGATCTGCCCGGCCCGGTGTGGCGCGCCTGCGCCTTCACCACCGCCACGGCCGAGGCGCCGGGGCTGGCCCGGCACCACCACCACTGCCTGCTGCGCGGCACGCAGGACGACTGGCAGGAAGGCGCGATCGCCTGGACGACCGAGACCCGGCCGCTCCTGCCGCAGGCCGGGGCGCCGGAGCGGATGGTCACCCAGGGCGAGGCGCCCGGCCTGCTGGCGGCGATCACCGCGGCGCTCGGCGCGGCGCAACGCCCGGCGCCGGACAGCACGACCCTTTGCCTGGCGCCCGCCTTCGTTGCCATGGCGCGGGAGCCGGGCCTGCCGGGGATCTGGGTCTGCTCCCAGCTCAGCGCGACCGGTCCGGTGACGGCGGAGCAGCCCTGGAGCGAGGTGCAGACCGCCTATATCCGCGAGCATCCGGGGCAGCCGCGCCCCTATTACTGCACACTGGAAAGCCTGCCCTTCGCCGCGGTCATGGCCCCGTCGGAGGCCGCGCCGCCACAGCCCCGGCTGGTGGCGCGCTGGACCTGCCAAGGGCTCGAGGCGGCGGTTGCCGAGTGCCAGCGGCGGATGTTCGCGCCGCGCCCGGTCTTCTGACGTCAGAAGGCCGCGTGGCCCCACTGACCTCATCAACGGTCAACCACTGCTGTTGACGTTGACGGTCATGCCCGGCCCTGCCACCCTGCCGGGGATACCGGCAAGCCCGGTTCTGACGTCAGAACCGGCGGCCGAGGGGGTCAGGGGGGCGGGATGCGGGGTGAGGATCTGCGCGGGCTGCGCCGGCAGCTGCGGCTCAGCCAGTCGGCGCTGAAGGACCGGCTGAACGCGTCGCTCGGGCGCAGCTACGACAAGCCCAAGGTCTCGCGCTGGGAGAACGGCCATGAGCCGGTTCCGCAGGAGGTGGCGGAGGCGCTGCGCGGCCTGGCGCACGGCCGGCCGCGCCATGCCCGCATCCTGGCCCTGGCCAATCAGAAGGGCGGGGTCGGCAAGACCACCTCGGCGCTGAACCTGGCCTGCGGGCTGGCGCGCGCGGGGGCGCGCGTCCTGCTCCTCGATCTCGACCCGCAGGCCACGGCCACCGTCGCCCTGCTCGCCGGCGACAGTGTCGAGGCCTATCGCCAGGGCCGCACCATGGCCCATGTCATCCTGCGCGACCTGCCGCTGGAACAGGCCATCCTGGGGCAGGAGGACGCGCTGCTGGCCGGCCGCGCCGGCTTCGATCTGGCGCCCAGCCATATCGATCTGGCGGAGACCGACGGGCGCCGCGAGCCGGGCTTCGACGTCGCCCTGCGCGAGAGCCTGGAGACGGTGCGCGACCGCTATGACGTCATCCTGCTCGACGCCCCGCCCAATCTCGGCATGCTGACGGTGATGGCGCTGGCGGCGGCCGAGGATGTCATCATCCCCGTCCGCACCGAGCCCTATGACAGCATGGGGGTCGGGCTGATCCTCACCACCATCGGCAAGGTGCAGCGGCGGCTCAATCCGGGCCTGCGCCTGGCCGGCATCCTGCCGACCCAGTACGGCGCGCGCAAATCGGTCGACCGCGAGGTGCTCGAGCAGCTGGTCGGCATCATGCGCGATCGCGCCCCGGTGCTGGAGCCGGTGCCGGCCAGCGCGGTCTTCGGCCATGCCGCGCGCAACGGCCGGATCGCGCTCGAGGCCTCGCCGGGCGCGGCGGCGCCCGCCGTCTATGGCCGGCGGGGGGCGGCGCTGATGGCCGGCGGGCCGCTGCCGCAGATGGCCTCGGTCCCGCCGCAGGAGGCGCTGGCATGACGCGGCCCGCCCCGCCGCGCCGCCGGCCCGCCTCGCCGGTGCTGGGGGCGGCGATGTCGGCCATCGGCGAGGCCTCGGCGGCCCTGGTGCCGCGGGACAGCCGCTTCCGGCACAGTTTCGAGGCGCCGCTGGAGCGGATCCGCCCGGACCCGGCGCAGCCGCGCCGGCATTTCGACCCCGAGGCCCTCGCCGCCCTCGCCGCCACCATGGCGGCGCAGGGGCAGCTGCAGCCGGTCCTGCTGCGCCGGGACCCGGAGCGGCCGGGCGGCTGGGTCCTGGTGGCGGGCGAGCGCCGCTGGCGGGCGGCGCGGCAGAATGGCTGGAGCAGCCTGCTGGCCATCGAGCATGAGGGGGATGCCGAGCTGGCGGCGCTGCTGGAGAATCTGCAGCGCGCCGACCTCGCGCCGGTGGAGGCGGCGCGCGGCGTGCAGCGCCTGCTGGCGCGCGAGGGCATGAGCCAGGCGGAGGCGGCGCGGCTGCTCGGGCAGAGCCCGGCCGAGATCAGCGCCACCCTGCGCCTGCTGACCCTGCCCGAGGCGTTCCTGGCGCGCATGGCGCGGCTGCCCCGTAACGTGCTGGTCGAGCTTGCGCGGCTCGAGGAGGGGCCGGTGCGGCAGCGGCTGATGCAGCTGGCCGAGCGGGGGGAACTGACGGTCCGGGCGATCCGGCAGGCCGCGCGCGGCGGGCCCGACGCACCCCGGCCAGAAGCCGCCGGCGCGCCCCGCACGCTGCTGCCGGCGGCGGCGGTGGAGCGCCT
>NZ_JBSXMU010000151.1:0-6812 GCF_054073225.1 Teichococcus aerofrigidensis | reverse complement strand
GCCATCAATCCAAATATCTCTACTTCCAGAAAACCCGATGCGATTTTAAATCAACGGTTTGGGCCGAAGCCCGTAGCCTCTCCGCTCAGCAGAGGAAGGCGTATCTAGGAGCCCTTCGGCCACCCGTCAACCCCTCTATCATCAGCCAATCGAAGTCCGTTCGCCGTTCAGCAGCGCCAACCGGCGGCGTGGACGGGCTTTTACGGGGCATCCCGCATCCCGTCAAACCCCTTTTTTCACCATTCCTCTTCCGGAACGAGGGCCGCGGCGTGGCGGCCCTCCCCATGCGCCTCAGCTGTCGGCGCGGATGTCGTTCTCCCGGATCACCTTGCCCCACTTGGCGATCTCGCCTTCCAGGAAGCGGCCGCATTCCTCCGGCCCCGTGGCCTTCACGTCGGCGCCCTGCTCCTCGATCTTCTGCCGGACGGCCGGCTCGGCGAGGGTCCTGGCCAGCGCCGCCTGCATCTTGTCCACGATCGGCTTGGGCGTGCCGGCGCGCCCGAGGAAGGCCCACCAGGTCGGCGCCTCGAAGTCTCCCACCCCTTGTTGCGCGAAGCTTTGCACGCCCGGCACGTGGCGCGTCTCGCCCCGAGTCGTGACGCCAATGGGGCGCAGCACGCCGGAGCGGATGTGCTGGTTGATCACCACCACGTTGGACATGAACAGCGGCACGTGGCCCGCCACGGCATCCTGCGTCGCCGGCCCGCCCCCGCGATAGGGGACATGCACCATGCGGAAGTCCCCCTGCTGTTGCAGCAGGGTGGTCGCCACATGCGCCAGGCCGCCGACGCCGCTGGTGGCGAAGTTCAGCGTGTTCGGGGCCGCTTTGGCCGCCTTGACGATGTCGGCGTAGCTGCGGAAGGGGGTGCTCTGATGCGCCACGAGGGCCAGCGGCCCCGTCGCCACCAGGCTGACCGGCGTGAAGGCCTCCATGGTGCGGAAGGGCAGCCGCATCACGCTCTCGTTGGTGGCCTGGGTGTCATAGGCCAGCAACCAGGTATAGCCGTCCGGCTCGGCCCGCGCCGCCTCGCCGGCCCCGATGGCGCCGGAGGCGCCACCGCGGTTCTCGATGACCACGGGCCGTCCCAGGATCTCCTGCAACCGCGGCTGGAAGATCCGCGCGACCGTATCGGTGCTGCCCCCCGGGGGCCAGGCGACGATCAGGCGGATGGTCTTGTCCGGCCAGCCGGTCTCGGCCCGCAGGACCCCCGGCATCGCCAGCAACCCCGTGCCCGCCGCCAGCAGGCCTCGGCGCTTGATGAACATTCCCGTCTCATCCTCTCTCATTCGCCGCCGGGGCAGGCCCGTCGGCGGTCTTCTTTCTTGGACGAAAGGAGAGAACGGCTCCGTACCGGCCGCGGCCCGCGATCAGGTCCGCTGGACCCTCGTCGCGGCCGGACACCCGATGCAGGCTCCCTCTCCCCTTCAAGTGAAGGAGAGCACTGCCCCGCCGCTGTCATCAAGCGCCGTTTGGCAGCCCACCGGGCTCGTGGCGGAAGCCCTCCACGATGTGGCGCTCCAGGGCCCGCGCCGAGGAACTCTCCGAGGCCCGGGCCAGGGCGATCTCGAATTCCGGCAGCGCCGGCAGCCCGTCCGCGGCATCGAGCATCCTCAGCCCCGGCGGCAGGGGGGCCGCCAGCCCGACCGTGATGGCGAGCCCCGCCAGGACCACGGCATGGGTGCCCATCTGCGCGCTGGAACTGTAGGTGAGGCGCCAGGGCACCCCGGCGGCGTCGAGCGCCGTCGTCGCCGCGGTGCGCCAGACGCAGCTGGGCTGCGCCAGCGACAGCTTCAGCGGCCGCTGGCGGTGCACCGCATGCGCCACCGAACCCACCCATTGCAGCGGACCGCGCCAGAGCGTGAGGCCGGCGCGCGGCTCGCGCTCATTGCCGGCCGAGTAGAGGCTGAGGTCGAGCTCGCCACGCTCCATCCGCTCCAGAAGCTCGTTGGAGGGCGCGCAGATCACCTCCAGCTCCACCGCCGGATGCGCCTCGGCGAAGCGGGCCAGAATCTCGGGCAGCCACAGCAGGACATAGTCGTCCGGCGTGCCCAGGCGGATCAGCCCGGCGATCTCGGGCGTGCGGAAATTGGCCAGCATCTCGTCATGCATGCTGAGCTAGGGGCGGGCGCGGTCCAGCAGCCAGGCGCCGTGCGGCGTCAGGGAGAAGCCGCGCGCGCCCCGCACCAGCAGCGGCTGGCCGAGCATCTCCTCGAGCCGGCGCATCTGCATCGAGACGGCGGACTGGGTTCGCCCCACGCGCTGCGCGGCACGGGTCACGCTCGCGCCCTCGGCGATCAGCACGAAGGAGCGCAGCAGGTCGGGGTCCAGGCCTGGCGGGAGGGCAAGCATGGGATCAGCATCAACGATGCTGATGCCCTTCGTCAAAACAATTCGTTTTTCTTATGTCGGCGGCGCATCCATCCTGATGGCATCCGCCACCCTGAGAGGAAAGGCCACAGGCCATGTCCGCCTATCTCAGCCCTCCCCCGCCCTCGAACTGCGCCACCCCTCGCGCTCTGGCCGCACGGGTCTCCGCCCGCCCGGCCGCCGCCGGATGGAGGGCCTTCCTCCGCCGCGCCCTGCACGCCATCGAGACCCGCCAGCAGCTGGCCGAGATGGACGCGCGGATGCTCAAGGACATCGGGCTCAGCCGGGCCGAGGCCCTGGAGGAGGCCCATCGCGCCCCCTGGGATCTCGGCCGGCGGCGGCCCTGATCCCGGTCCGGGAGCGTCTCAGGCGGCCAGGGGCCGGGCCGCCGTCGCGCGCAGCTGGGCCGCGGCCCAGCGCGGGGCCTCCCGCAGCAGGCCGTCCAGCCTGACGGGCGAGAGGGACTCGGCGTGCTCGCGCGCGGTCACGGCCTCCGCATCCCAGCCGGCCAGGGCCTCCGGCGGCGGCATGTCCTGCCCGCCCAGGGCCCGCGCCCGGCGGGCGGTGTCCAGGATGCGCGCCGCCGCGTCCAGCCGCAGGCGCTCGATCAGTTCGCCCCGGGCGATCTCGCCCAGCGCATCCATCATCACCCGCCGGCGCCCGGCCGGCGGCAGTTCCATCATTTCGACAGCCATGTCGGAATCTCCATTCGTTCCCCGCTTCTTCGGATGGCGGAGCATGAGACCGGGACATGGGCCGGGGCGGCCGGCGCCACAAGGCGAATCCGCCCCCGAGCCGCCCGTCTTCCGCATGGCTCCCCGCACCCCATGTTTCTGGACGGGGCGAAGCGCCCCCCACGGGCCTGACCGCCGACGCGGGCCTCGTCCGAGCGTTTCGCACTTCTCGAAAGCCCGTCGCCGGGGCATTGAACCCGCCCATGTCGAAGATCCAGCGCGCCATGCCGAACTCCCTGCCGCCGCAACTCTCGAACCAGCGGATCTCGCTGCCGAAGGACCGCATCCGGATCCTGTTGCTGGAAGGGGTGGCGGATACCGCCCTCTCGCTGCTGGCCGCCGCCGGCTACACCAATGTCCAGCGCGAGTCGAAGGCCCTGGAAGGCGAGGCGCTGAAGCAGGCGCTGCAGGGCGTCCATCTCCTCGGCATCCGCTCCCGCACCCAGCTCACGCGCGAGGTGCTGGAGGCGGCGGACCGGCTGATCGCCGTCGGCTGCTTCTGCATCGGCACCAACCAGGTCGATCTCGGCGCCGCCAAGAACCTCGGCATCCCGGTCTTCAACGCCCCCTTCTCCAACACCCGCAGCGTGGCGGAGCTGGTGATGGGCGAGATCATCATGCTGCTGCGACGCATCCCCGACCGCTCCCGCAGCGCGCATGAGGGCGGCTGGGACAAGTCGGCGGCGAACAGCCGCGAGGTGCGCGGCAAGACGCTCGGCATCGTCGGCTACGGCAATATCGGCAGCCAGCTCTCGGTCATGGCCGAGGCGCTGGGCATGCGCGTGGTCTATTTCGACACCGTGCCCAAGCTGCCGCACGGCAATGCCGTCGCCGCCGCCAGCCTGACCGACCTGCTCGGCGCCGCCGATGTGGTCAGCCTCCATGTCCCCGAGACCCCCGCCACCGAGGGGATGATCGGCGCCGCGGAGGTCGCCGCCATGCGGCCCGGCGCCATCCTGATCAACAATGCCCGCGGCAGGGTGGTGGATCTGCAGGCGGTGGCCGATGCGCTGCGCACCGGCCATCTGCTCGGCGCCGCCGCCGATGTCTTCCCCGAGGAGCCGAAGCGCAATGGCGAGCGCTTCTCCTCCCCGCTGCAGGGCCTGCCCAACGTCATCCTGACGCCGCATATCGGCGGCAGCACCGAGGAGGCGCAGGATCGCATCGGCGAGGAGACGGCGCGCAAGCTCTCCGACTATTCGGACACCGGCGCCACGCTGGGCGCGGTCAACTTCCCCGAGGTGACGCTGCCGGCGCGGCCCTCCGGCACCCGCTTCATGCATGTCCACCGCAACGCCCCCGGCGTGCTGGCGGCGATGAACGAGGTGTTCAGCCGCTTCAGCCTGAACATCAGCGCCCAGTATCTGCAGACCGATCCCGAGATCGGCTATGTCGTGGTCGATGCGGAGCAGGTGCTGGAGCCCGAGGCGGTGCTGGCGGCGCTGCGCGAGATCCCCGGCACGCTGCGCGCCCGGCTGCTCTACGAGCGGCACTGAACGAACGGCCCCGGGCGGCGGCGGCTGGCCCGCGCCGGCCCCGGCGGTTAAGTAAGCGCTGATCTATCGGGCGAGGGTGGGCGCGCGCCCGGCCTCGCCGTGTTTCCGGAGGCCGCGTCATGCTCCCCCCCAATCCCATCGTCGAGGTCGGCGCCGTCCGCTTCGGCAACCACCTGCCCGTGGCCGTCATCGCCGGCCCCTGCCAGATGGAGAGCCGCCAGCACGCGCTCGAGACGGCGCAGGCGCTGAGGGAGATCGCGGCCCGGCTCGGCATCGGCCTCGTCTACAAGACCTCCTTCGACAAGGCGAACCGCACCAGCGCCAGCGCCGCGCGCGGCATGGGGATGGCGGCCGCCCTGCCGGTCTTCGCCGAGATCCGCGAGAGCCTCGGCCTGCCCGTGCTGACCGACGTGCACGAGCGCGAGCACTGCGCGCCGGTGGCCGAGGTGGTGGACATCCTGCAGATCCCGGCCTTCCTCTGCCGCCAGACCGACCTGCTGCTGGCCGCCGCCGCCACCGGCCGGGCCGTCAATGTCAAGAAGGGGCAGTTCCTGGCGCCCTGGGACATGGCCCATGTGGTCGAGAAGCTGACCGGCGCGGGCAATCCGAATGTGCTGCTGACCGATCGCGGCACCAGCTTCGGCTACAACACGCTGGTCTCCGACTTCCGTGGCCTGCCGGTCATGGCCCGCACCGGCGCGCCGGTGATCTTCGACGCCACCCATTCGGTGCAGCAGCCGGGCGGCCAGGGCGGTTCCTCCGGCGGGCAGCGGGAGTTCGTCCCCGTCCTCGCGCGCGCCGCCGTGGCGGTGGGCGTGGCCGGGCTGTTCATCGAGACCCACCAGGACCCGGACCGCGCCCCCTCGGACGGCCCGAACATGGTGCCGCTTGCCGCGTTCGAACCGCTGCTGGCCCAGCTGATCGCGCTCGACCGGCTGAGCAAGGCGCAACAGGCGGAGGCGTCGGCGTGAACCCCGTCGTCCTGATCCCCTCGCGGCTGGCGGCGACGCGCCTGCCCAACAAGCCGCTGGCCGATCTGCATGGCGAGCCGATGATCGTCGCCGTCTGGCGCCGCGCCGTCGAGGCCGATGTCGCCCCGGTCTGGATCGCCACCGACACGCCGGCCATCGCCGAGGCCGTGCGAGCCGCCGGCGGGCAGGCGGTGCTCACCGCGCCGGACCATCCCTCCGGCTCCGACCGGGTCTTCGAGGCGCTGAACCGGATCGACGCCGAGCATCGCTTCGATGCCGTGATCAACGTGCAGGGTGACCTGCCGACCGTGGCCCCCGCCACCATCCGCGCCGCCGCGCAGCCGCTCTCGGACCCGGAGGTGGCCATCGGCACCGCTGTCGCGCCGATCCTGCGCCAGGAGGAGCGCGAGGCGTCCAGCGTGGTCAAGATGGTGGGCACGCCGCTCGGGGCGGGACGCTTCCGCGCGCTCTATTTCACCCGCGCCCAGGCACCCTGGGGCGAGGGGCCGCTCTACCACCATATCGGCCTCTATGCCTGGCGGCGCGAGGCGCTGGCGCGCTTCGTCCGGCTGCCGCCGTCCACCCTGGAGCAGCGCGAGAAGCTGGAGCAGCTCCGCGCCCTGGAGGCGGGGATGCGGATCGACGCGATGGAGGTGGCCGAGGTGCCGCTTGGCGTCGATACGCCCGAGGACCTGGAGCGCGCCCGTGCCATCCTGCGGGGCCGGCTGCCCAGCGGCGGCTGACCGACCCTCGTCGCGGCACCGGCGCTTCCTGCCTGCCGCTCCCCCGGGCCTCCCGTGTTGCGGGAAGCGCTGTCGCAACCAATGCAAGGCCCCGGCCGTTTCCCTGTCAGAGCCACCATGATGAGTGGCCGGGCGGCAATTCTGCCGCGCCGACAATGAAAGCAGGAAAGCCATGGTCGACAAGGATCGCATCGAGGGCGCCGCCAAGCAGGCCAAGGGCGCCATCAAGGAAGCCGCCGGCAAGGTGACCGGCAGCACCTCGACCGAGATCGAAGGCAAGGCCGACAAGGCCGAGGGCAAGGCGCAGAGCGCCGCCGGCAAGGTCAAGGACGCGGCGCGGGATACCGTCAGCCGCTGATCGCTGCAGCCTGCTGAGGCGGCCAGAAGACGACCGGCCGGGGGCGCCGCCCTCGCGCGCCCCCGGACGCTCGCTCCGTGCCGCCGCTCCGCCGCGCCGGCGCCCCCGGCGCAACCCCCGCCCTCGCCCGCCGGCCAGGACA
>NZ_JBSXMU010000150.1:0-6855 GCF_054073225.1 Teichococcus aerofrigidensis | reverse complement strand
GCGCCCAGCGCCGCCAGCAGCGCCGCCAGCGCCGCCGGATCGTCCACATTGGCCGGGCGGTGCAGGGTGACGACGCCGTAGAATCCCGGCGCCAGTCCGCCCGGCAGGGGCCGCGCGCGGGCGGCGGGCAGGCGTGCGAGCAGCGTGTCGATCATCGCGTTGCCGACCGCCCGCACCGCGCCCGGCGCGTGGCCCTCGGCGAGCAGGCGCTCCGCCGTGGCGTGATCGGGCGCCCAGAGCAGGTCACTGACGGCATCGACGGCGCGGCGGTTGATCTCCTCCGGCATGTCGCGGTCGCCGCAGCGCAGCCCGGCCTCGAGATGCGCGACGGGGATGCCCAGCTTGCGGGCGGCCAGCGCGGCGGCCAGCGTGCCGTCGACATCGCCGGCCACCACCACCAGGGCCGGCCGGCGCGATTCCCACAGGGCGGCGCAGGCCATCAGGGTGCGGCCGGTGGTTCCGGCATGGCCACCCCCGGCCGCGACACCCAGGTCGATCTCCGGCTCGGGCAGCCCGAGATCGGCCAGATGCGCGCCGAACATCGCCGCGTCCCGGTGCTGGCCAGTGTGCAGCAGGACCGGGCGGCAGAAGGCCGGGCGGGCAGCCAGGGCGTGCCAGAGCGCCGCCAGCTTCGGCAGGTTGGGCCGCGCGGCGGCGACCAGGTGGATCTCGGCCATCCCGGCCAGGGAGGTGGCAGCGGGCCCGTTCATGCCGGCACCAGCGCGCCGGCCGGCTCCGCCCGCACCGCGCCCTCCACCGCCTCGACGAAGCGCGCCGCCAGCAGGCGCCGGTCCCATCGCCAGACCGCCTGGGAGCGCGCCGCCCGCCCCATCTGCCCGCGCAGCCCGGGATTGGTCACCATCCAGAGCAGGGCATCGGCCAGGCCGCCGGCCTCGCCCGGCGGCATGGCGATGCCGCAGGGCCCGTCGGCCAGCAGGCGCGCGGCGCGGCCGGGCAGGTTGGAGACGACGGGCAGGCCGGCGGCCAGATAGTCCATCAGCTTGTTCGGCGCGGTCAGCTCGGCGAATTCCGGCACCGGCGCCAGGCAGTGCAACCCGACCTGGCAGCCGGCAAGCAGGCTGGCCAGCTGCCGCTTGGGCAGCGGCGGCAGGAAGCTGACATTGTACAGCCCCCGGTTCATCACCTCCTCCTGCAGCCGCGCCTTCTCCGATCCGTCCCCGACCAGCAGCAGGCGGATGCGCAGCTCCCCCCGGGCGCGCAGGATCGCCGCCGCCTCCAGCAGCTGCTCCAGCCCGTTGGCGCGGCCATGCGCCCCGGCGTAGACCGCCAGCATCTCCCAGGGCGCCGCCTCGTCCGGCCGCCAGGCGGGGACATGCGGGCCGAACAGGTCGAGGTCGCAGCCGTTCGGCACCACGTGCAGCCGATCCGGCGGCGTGCCGCGGGCGCGCGCCGTCTCCGCCATGCCCTCGCTCAGCGCCACCACGGCGGCCGCCTGCCGGCAGGCGGCATTCGCCAGGTGCTCCATCCCGGCCAGGGCCCAGCCGGGCACGCCGCCGAGGGCGCGGGGCAGCTCCGGCCAGGGGTCGCGCATCTCGTAGACGAAGGGCGTGCCGCGCAGCCGCCGCGCCAGCAGCGCCGGCAGGGTCACGGTGAGCGGTGTCGAGCTGGCGATCACCAGGTCCCACCGCCCGGCCAGGGCGAGCCGGCCGGCCTCGGCGGCATAGCGCAGGAAGGCGCCGCCGCGGGCGCCGAGCCCCTGCGCGTTGCCGCAGGGAATGTCGTACTCGACCAGCCGCAGCCCCTTCACCTCGCCCTCCCGCCGGCCATGGCGGAAGGCGCCCTCGAGGCCGGTCTCGGCGCCGGCATAGCGGCCGCAGGCGATCGTCACCGCGTGGCCGCGCGCCTGCAGCGCCCGGGCCATGGCGTGGCTGCGCGTGGCCGTGGCGCCGGCCGGCGAGGAATAGTGCTGGTGCAGGTAGAGAATTCGCATCGGCTCAGGTCCGGAAGCAGCCGCGGATGACGGCGATGACACGGTCCTGCTCGGCGGCGGTCATCGCGCCGCTCGGCAGGCAGAGGCCGCGCTCGAAGAGGCGGCCGGAGACGCCGGCGCCGTGGCAGCGCGCGCCGCGGAAGGCGGGCTGCATGTGCAGCGGCTTCCAGACCGGGCGGCTCTCGATGTTCGCCGCCTCCAGCGCCCGCCGCACCGCCTCGCGCGAGGTGCCGGAGCGCAGCGGATCGATCAGCATGACCGAGAGCCATCGGCTGGAGCGCGCCCAGTCCGGCTCCGGCATGAAGCCGACGCCCGGCAGGTCCGCCAGCGCCCCGGCGTAGCGGGCGAAGACCTGGCGGCGCTCCGCCACCCGCGCTTCCAGCGCGCCGATCTGCGCCAGCCCGACCGAGGCCAGCACCGAGGACATGCCGTAGGAATAGCCGGTGGTCTCGTGCTGGTAGTGCGGTGTCGCCTCCTTGGCCTGGGCGGCGAGGTGGCGGGCGCGGGCGATCAGCGCCGGCTGGTCCGAGACCAGGGCGCCGCCGCCGCCGGCGGTGATGATCTTGTTGCCGTTGAAGGAGAAGGCGGCGAGCGCCGCGCCCTTGCCCACCGGCCGGTCGCGGTAGCGCGCGCCCAGCGCCTCGGCGCTGTCGCAGAGCACCGGCACGCCCCAGCGGCCGCAGATCGCCAGGATGGCATCGAGGTCGCAGGGCTGGCCGTAGAGATCGACCGGCACCACGGCGCGCGGCAGCCGGCCGCGCCGCGCCGCCTGGATCAGCTGCTCCTCCAGCACCTCGGGGTCCATCGTCCAGCTGTCCGGCGAGACATCGAGGAAGCGCGGCCGGGCGCCCATCTGCACCGCCGGGGCGATGGTGGCGACGAAGGTGAGGCTCTGGGTCCAGACCTCGTCGCCGCGCTCGACGCCGAGCACGCGGTAGCCGAGGTGCAGCGCCGCGGTGCCGGAGGCGAGGGCCGCGGCATGGGCGAAGCCCGCCGCCTCGGCCACCGCCTGCTCGAAGGCCTCGGGCACAGGGCCGGCGGGCGCGATCCAGCCATCCGTCAGGGTGCGGCTGAGCACCGCCAGCTCGCCGCCCACCAGACTGGGCGGCGACAGCAGCAGCCGCTCCCGCGGGGCCGCCAGCATGGCCGTGCGGCGCGGGAAAAAGAGCACGCCCGGGGGGCCCGCCGGTGCGGCATCCGTGCTGTCATTGGCGGCTTTGGCGGAGGCCATGGGGGGCAGGCTCACCCTTTTGTGAACGCAACCCTAACCAATCAAATCCTGTGAGATTCAGCAATGGATAATCAACCTGAGGTTTGTAACCTTTGTTTCGCTTCCGCCTCGGCCACCGTTTCGAACCGCGGCATGCTGGCATGGCCCGGCGCGGTCACGCCGCGGCCACGCAGCAGCACGCCCAGCGTGCCGAGCAGGGCGCGCAGATCGCCCAGGGCGGTCACCCGGGCGGCATAGCGCGCATCGCGCTCGAGCCGCTCCGGCCAGGGCACGGCGTTGCGCCCGGCCGCCTGCGCCGCTCCGGCCAGGCCCGGCCGCACTCCCAGGCGCAGGCGCTGCCGCGCGGAATAGAGCGGCGTATAGGCCGGCGGCAGCGGGCGCGGCCCGACCAGGCTCATCTCGCCGCGCAGCACGTTGACCAGTTGCGGCAGCTCGTCCAGCGCCGTGGCGCGCAGCCGGCGGCCGAAGGAGGTCAGGCGTTCGGCGTCCTCGCCCGGGCCCTCGCGCATGCTGCGGAACTTCAGCAGGGTAAAGGGCCGGCCGCCGCGCCCGGCCCGCTCCTGCCGGAACAGCACCGGCCGGCCGAGCGCCAGCCGCACCGCCAGCGCGGTGCCGAGCAGGAAGGGCGAGAGCAGCAGCAGCAGCAGCGCCGCCGCCAGCAGGTCGACCGGGCGCTTGATCCAGGCTTCATACACGTCGTGCCACCATCCCGAGGGAAAGCGTGAGGCCGAGGGCGAACCAGACCATCCGGTTGCCGAGATCGGTCGAGACCATCGCCGCCATCGCCACCGGCAGCACCAGCGCGGTGACGCGGGCGACACGCTGCGGCGCGGCGTGGCGGCTGCGCACCAGCAGCAGCAGCCCGGCGCCGCCGAAGCAGAGCAGCCAGAGCAGCAGCCCCGGCAGGCCGCCCTCGGCCAGCGCCTCCAGCGCATGGTTGTGCGGGTAGAGGCCCCGCCGCTCGCCATGCCCGGCGGCGATGGTGAAGCCGCCGGTGCCGAGGCCGAGCGGCAGCGTCGCCCCGCCCCAGTCCAGCGCCGCGCGCCACAGGGCGGGGCGGGCCGAGGCCTCCATGCCGCCCTCGGTGAAGCGCTCCAGCGTGCGCAGCCCTTCCATCGCCGCGCCGTCCAGCAGCAGGCCGGCGAGGCCGAGCGCGCCGGCCAGCCCGGCGGCCGCGGTCCAGGCCAGGGCGGCGCGGGCGCGGCCGGCGGACCAGCAGCGCAGCGCGGGGGTCAACAGCACGGAGAGGCCGAGCGAGAGCAGCGCCATGCGCCCCCCCGGCAGCAGCGCCGCCCCGGCCAGCGCCAGGGTGAAGCCGGCCCAGAACAGCCGCCCGCCCCAGCCCGGCGACTCGACCAGCCGCACCGCGCCGAGGCCGGCGGCGCAGGCGATGGCCTGGCCGGCCAGCTGGTACTGCACCCGCAGCAGGTCGGGATTGGCGCCGGCCACGCCGCCCAGCACCACCTGCCCGGTGGCCAGTCCGAAGGCGACCGAGGCGGCCACCAGGGGGCCGATCATCAGCGTCGCCCCGGTGAAGAGGCGGCGCGCCGGCGCGTCCGCCCCCACCGCCAGGCCGGCCAGCAGCATCACCGGCCCGACCAGCACGATGTCCGGCAGCTTCGCCGCCAGGACGGCGCCGCTGGCGCTCCACAGCCCGGCCAGCACCAGCCAGAGCCAGAGCATCCCGACCGCCGCCAGCGGCGGCCCGAGCAGGGGATGCAGCCGCCAGCGCCGCGTCAGCAGCAGCAGGGCGAGCGCCGGCAGCAGCAGCGCGGCGGCGAGCAGCGTCAGGTCGAGCGGCAGGGCGGCCGCCAGCGGCGTGCCCTTCAGCGCCCCGGCGAAATGCAGCGCCGCCGCCGCCGCCCCGGCAAGGCTGCCGAGCGCGGCGCTGTCGATGCGGGGCGGCGTCACTCCGCCGGGTCCGGCCGCCAGCCGCGCCGTGCCTCCCTCCGGGGCCCCATCCGGCGCTCCGCCGGGCCGCCGCGCAGCAGCACCAGGCAGGCGCCGAGGAAGAGCCAGGCCATCGGGGCGGTCAGCAGCAGCAGCAGCAGCAGCAGCGGCCGGTTCGGCTGCGAGGGGCGCAGCTCGACCAGCGGGCCGGAGACCAGCCGCGCCGCCACCGAGCGATCCGCCGCCAGCACCAGGGCGGCGCGCTGGTGCTGCGCCAGGAGCTCGAAGAGCGGCGTGCGGAGATAGATGTCACGCTCCTCCGCCAGCCGCGACTCCAGCGCCGCGACCCGGCGGCGGGCCAGGGCGAGCAGGTCCTCGCGCACCCGCGCCTCGGCGAAGTCGTGCAGCCGCGCCAGCGCCTCCAGCGCCGCCTCGCGCCGGGGGTGGGCGAGTTCCAGCGTCCAGGTGACGGAGGCGAGCGACTGGGTGACGGACAGGCCCCGCTCCAGCCAGCGCAACGCGTCATCCGCGTCCGGCGGCCGGTCGAGGCCGAGCGCCTGGCGCAGCGGGGCGAGCGCGCCGCCCTCCCGCGCCGCCGCCAGATCGGCCAGCAGGCCAGTGTCGCGCGCCAGCATGGCGGCGGCCTCGGGACTGCGCAGCGCGGCGAGGTAGACGGCGAAATTGCCGCCCGGCCGGGTGTCGAGCAGGCTGCCGGGCGCCAGCGCATTGGCCGAGATCAGGCTGGAGGTGGCGATGCCGGTGGTCTCCGCCGGCGCCACCACCGCCTCGGCCACATAGGCGCGGGGCCAGGCCAGGATCGTCGCGACGCCCGCCGCGATGGTCAGCAGCATGGCCAGGGCGAGCCAGCGCCACAGCCGGCCGATGCCACGCAGGAGCTGGTCAAGCGGCATCGCGGCTCATAACCCTGCCAGTGCGATGGCCCACAACCCTGCCCGTGCGATGGCTCACAACCCTGCCCGTGCGATGGCTCACAACGTCACCCGCGTGACGATGCGCGAGACCGGCGCCGCGGCATGCACCGCCAGGACCCGGCAGGGGCGCACCACCCCATAGGCCGGGCTTTCCCAGCCCTCCTCCTCCACGAAGTGGAGCGGGGCATCGGCGGTGACGCGCAGCAGCGCGGGGCCGGTCACGCCCTCGGGCATCAGCCGCCACGCGCCGGGCCCCAGCCGCCAGCGCAGCGTCAGGCTGCGGAACCGTCCCCCCACCTCGTCGATGATGCGCCATTCCCGCCCCATGACGGCGACACGCCGGGCATGGCGCCGGCCGCGCCGGTCGCGTGACAGGGCGCCGTCCGGCAGCGGCCGCAGCCAGGGCCAATGGGCGTAGAGGAAGCGGCCGGCGCGCGGCATCGGCTCCTGCCCGTCGAACAGGATGCTGTTATGGGCGCGGGCGGAGGGGAAGTGGTCGAGCCACCATTCCTGGCCGGGGGGCGGGTTGTAGGCGCCGGTTCCCGCATCGGTGAGCAGCGGGCGGTCGCCGTGCCACAGCTCGAAATGCAGCAGGTCCGACTGTCCGGGGCGGAAGTGCAGCGGCCCGGTGCGCAGCAGGCCGCGCGCCCCGGCCTCGGCCCAGCCCATGCTGCCGCTGGCGGTCCAGCGCGGGACCGGCGGCATGGGCGCGCCTTCCGGCAGGTCGAGCCAGCGGCAGCCCGGCTCGGCGGCGAAGCCGGCCGAGGCTCCGGCGAAGAGGCGCATCGCCCGCTCGACGCTCCCGCGCGCATCGGCGGCGCCGCCCAGCGCCAGATCGGCGAAGGCGGAGC
>NZ_JBSXMU010000149.1:0-6910 GCF_054073225.1 Teichococcus aerofrigidensis | reverse complement strand
CGCTGGTGCTGGAGGAGGCGACGCTGCCCCAGGCCGACCCGGACGCGGTGGCGGCGGCCCTGGCCGGGGCGGCGGCTTCGCGCGGCCTGCGCGACCTGGACTGGAGCAAGGCCGCCGAGCAGACCCGCGCCCGCCTCGCCTGGATGCGCCGCGCCGAGGGCGAGCCCTGGCCGGAGGTCTCGGACGAGGCGCTGGCCCGCGAGGGCGGCGCCTGGCTGGTCCCCTGGCTCGCCGGGCTGAACAGGCTGTCGCAGCTGAAGGCCCTGGACGTGGTGGCGATGCTGCGCGCCCTGCCGCCGCACCCGCTGACCCGGCGCCTCGATGCCGAGCTGCCGCCGCGCCTCGACCTGCCCGGCGGGCGCTCGGCCGCCATCGACTATACCGGCGAGGTGCCGCGGCTGGAGGCGCGGGCGCAGCACCTCTTCGGCCTGGAGCGCCTGCCGCCGCTGGCCGGCGGGCGCATCCCGCTGCAGGTGGCGCTGCTCTCCCCGGCCGGGCGGCCGATCGCCGTCACCGCCGACCTCGCCGGCTTCTGGCGCGGCGCCTGGGCCGAGGTGCGCAAGGAGATGCGCGGCCGCTACCCCAGGCACGACTGGCCGGAGCAGCCGGGACAGCGGGCGGCGGTCTGAGACAAGTGGTTCGAGGCGGGCGGTTTGCGGCGGCCGCGCCCGCGCGGGCTTGCCTTACGCCCGGCCTTGCTCAATGTGACGTCAGAGCCGCAGCCCCCACCGCGCCCGCCACCAGGGATGAGACGATGATCACCCCCCAGCCCGCCGCCTCCCGCCGCCTCGTCCTCGCCGGCCTCTCCAGCCTGGCCCTGCTCACCGCCTGCGCCCGCGTGCCGGCCCAGGCCCAGCGCGGCCTGATGCCCGATTTCGCCGACCTGGCCGAGCGGGTGCTGCCGGCGGTGGTGAACATCGCCGTGCTCACCGAGCAGACCACCACGCAGATCCCGCCCGAACTGCGCGGCACCCCCTTCGAGCGCTACTTCCGCGAACGCCGCGGGCGGCAGCAGGTGCAGGGGGCGGGCTCCGGCTTCGTCATCGACCCGGCGGGCTATATCGTCACCAACAACCATGTGGTGGGCGAGGCCGCGCGGGTCGTCGTCTCGCTGCAGGATGGCACCGAGCTGCCGGCCCGGGTCGTCGGCACGGACGAGCTGACCGACCTCGCCCTGCTCCGCGTCGAGCCGCGCGCGCCGCTCGCCGCCGTCCCCTGGGGGGCCTCGGGCAGCATCCGCGTGGGCCAGTGGGTGCTGGCGGCGGGCAACCCCTTCGGCCTCGGCGGCACCGTCACCTCCGGCATCGTCTCGGCACGCGGGCGCGAGATCGGCGCCGGGCCCTTCGATGACTTCATCCAGACCGACGCCGCCATCAACCCGGGCAATTCCGGCGGGCCGCTGTTCAACGCGGCCGGCGAGGTGATCGGCATCAACACCGCCATCTACTCGCCCTCCGGCGCCTCGGCCGGCATCGGCTTCGCCACCCCCTCCGACCTGGCGCGCGGCGTGATCGACCAGCTGCGGCGCGACGGGCGGGTGGAGCGTGGCTGGCTCGGCGTGGCGGTCCAGGATGTCGGCGGCGAGACGACGCCGGGCGGGCGCAACCGCGGCGTGCAGGTGCAGAGCCTGGAGCGCAACAGCCCCGCCGCCCGCGCCGGGCTGCGCCCCGGCGACATCATCACCGCGCTGAACGGCGAGCGGGTCGAGACGGTGCGCGCCCTGACGCGCGGCGTCGCCATCACCCCGCCGGGCCAGACCATCCGCATCACCCTGCTGCGCGAGGGGCGGCAGCGGGATCTGGCGGTGCAGGTCGGCCGCCGGCCGCCCCAGGCCGGCTGAACCGGGCCGGCCGCGCGGCTGCCCCGCCCGCGGATGGGGCTTGGTGCGGCGGTTGCGAATGATTATGGATTGCCGGAACTCCCGCTCTCACGCCGCCGACCCCGCCTCACTCCGAAGGATGCGCCTTTGCCGCCCAGCCCCCGCCGCACCCGGCCGCTCCCCCGCCGCCCGGACCCCGTGCCGCCGCCGCGCCCGGGCGCCATCCGGATGAGCCGGCGATGAGCGCCGCCGTGACGGCGACCGCGGCCTCGGATGGCTACCGCGCCCTGCTCTGGCGCCGCACGGCGCTGCTCGTGCTGCTGGCGCTGCTGACGCTGGCCTCGCTGCTGCTCGATGTCGCCACCGGCCCCTCGCGCCTGGGTCTCTCGGATGTGCTGGGCGTGCTGCTGGACCCCGGCTCGGCGACCGGGCCGGTCTCCGTCATCGTCTGGGACGTGCGGCTGCCCTACGCGGTCATGGCCGTGCTGGTCGGCGCCGCCCTGGCGCTGGCCGGGGCGGAGATGCAGACGGTGCTGAACAATCCGCTGGCCAGCCCCTTCACCCTGGGCGTCTCCTCCGCCGCCTCGCTGGGCGCGGCGCTGGCCATCGTCATCGGCGTCGGCATTCCCTGGCTGCCGCAGAGCTGGCTGCTGCCGGGCAACGCCTTCCTCTTCGCCTTCGGCTCGGTGCTGCTGCTGCGCAGCCTGTCGAGGCTGCGCGGGGCGGGGGTCGAGGCGCTGGTGCTCTTCGGCATCGCGCTCGTCTTCGCCTTCAACGCGGCCGTCGCCCTGCTGCAGTTCATCGCCACCGAGCAGGCGCTGCAGCAGCTGGTCTTCTGGTCCATGGGCAGCTTGGCGCGCGCCACCTGGCCGAAGATCGGCGTCATGGCCCTGGCGCTGGCCGTCACCATCCCCTTCTGCGCCCGGGCGAGCTGGAAGCTCACCGCCCTGCGGCTGGGCGAGGAGCGGGCGCTCTCCTTCGGCGTCGATGCCAACCGGCTGCGCGACGGGGCGTTGTTCCGGGTCAGCGTGCTCTCCGGCGTCTCGGTCGCCTTCGTCGGCACCATCGGCTTCATCGGGCTGGTCGGGCCGCATGCGGCGCGGCTGATGGTGGGGGAGGATCACCGCTTCTTCCTGCCGGCCAGCGCGCTCTGCGGCGCGCTGCTGCTCTCGCTCTCCTCCCTGGCCAGCAAGATGCTGGTGCCCGGGCTGCTGGTGCCGATCGGCATCGTCACCGCGCTGGTCGGCGTGCCGGTCTTCGTCGCGCTGGTCTTCACCCGGGGGCGTCGCGCGTGAGCGCGCGGGAGAGCACTCGCGTGAGCGCGCGGGAGAACCCTCGCGTGAGCGCGCCGGAGAACCCAGGCATGAGTGCGCCGGAGCGGCCCGCCGCCCCGCCCCTGCGGCTGGAGATCGAGCGCCTGACCCTCGGCTATGGCCGTCGCGTCATCCTGCAGGACGTGTCGCTGAAGCCGCTCCGGGGCGGCCATATCACCGCCCTGGTCGGCCCCAACGGCGCCGGCAAGTCGACCCTGCTGCGCGGCCTGGCCGGACTGCTGCCGGCGCGCGGCTCGGTGAAGCTGAACGGCCAGGAGATGGTGGGGCAGCGGCTGGAGCGCCGCGCCCGGCACATCGCCTACATGCCGCAGAGCCTGCCGCAGGGCGTGGCGCTGACCGTGCTCGAGACGCTGGTCAGCGCGCTGAAGGCCAGTCCCGCCGGCGGCGAGGGGCTGATCTCCGCCAAGCTGGCGGCGGAGCGGGCGCTGGACCTGCTGGAGCGGATCGGCATCGGCCACCTGGCGCTGACCGGGCTGGACCGGCTCTCCGGCGGCCAGCGCCAGCTCGCCGGCCTGGCGCAGGCCCTGGTGCGGCAGCCCGAGGTGCTGCTGCTGGACGAGCCGACCAGCGCGCTCGACCTGCGCTTCCAGCTCCAGGTCATGCAGCTGGTGCAGGCGCTGACCTGGGAGAAGGGCCTCGTCACCATCATCGTCGTGCACGATCTCGGCCTGGCCGCGCGGTTCGCGGATCATGTCATCGCCATCGCCGGCGGCACGGTGCACGCCGAGGGCTCGCCGGAGGCCACCCTCACCCCGGCGCTCCTGGCTGAGGTCTATGGTGTCGCGGCGCGGGTGGAGCGCTGCTCGCTGGGCCATCTGCAGGTCCTGGCGGACTCTCCCCTGGCGGGATGACGGCATCACAACCTTGACGTGTAATTGTATTCCTATCGACTTCCGCAATCATGGATTGCTGAATTAGAATTCTCTTCATCACCGGTTGGGTCCGCCGCCCGATGGAAGGCGGACCCGGCCCAGAGGAGGATTCCCGACATGGCGCTTCCCCGGCTCCGCCCCATCGACCTTCTGCCCGATCTCGACCCGTTGCGGGACTGGCTGGACGGCACGCTCGTCCTCGGCACCGCCGGCGCCGACGAGATCGAGGTCCAGGGCCGGATGAAAGTGGTCTTCGCCGGCCGTGGCAACGACCTCGTCCTGTCCGACACCGGCGCCGGCTCCGCGAAGGCGCTGGGCAACCTGCTGATGGGCGGGCAGGGCGACGACCAGCTCACCACCCTCGGCGGCCGCAACGCCCTGCTCGGCGATCAGGGCCATGACACGCTGACCCTGGGCGACCGGTTCCAGCCTGGCGAGAGCCACCACGGCATCGCCTTCGGCGGCTCCGGGGACGACCGCATCTCGGCCTTCGGCAGCAACCACCGCATCTACGGCGATGGCGGCAACGACACCCTGATCCTGGGTGGCCCGATCGGCCTGGACAACGCCGCCTTCGGCGGCAGCGGCAACGACACCCTGACCTCGCACAGCCGGCGCACCACGCTGGATGGCGGCAGCGGCAACGACCTGCTGATGTCCTTCAGCGCCGGTCCGGCCCGCACGCATCTCGTCGAGAGCGGCGTGACCCTGACGGGCGGCAGCGGCGCCGACCGCTTCGCCCTGCACAACCAGAGCGTCCTGCTGGCCCATGGCGACACCGACGGCGCGCTTTCCGAGGGCGACGCGCTCAGCGGCGTGATCGACGTCATCACCGACTACCAGGCCGGGGAGCGGGTCATCCTCGGCGGCGGCGGGGAGGCGGCGCTGCGCGAGGCGCCGGTTCACCTGGCCGGCATCACCTGGCCCGGCACCGGCGGCGGGCGCGCGCCGCTGCTGCATGACGGGGACTATGCCTATCTGCGCGGCGCGCTGACCGGCGCCGGCCGCTTCACCATCGGCGCGGAGGGCGAGGACCTGCTGCTGATCTATGACCGGCCCGACGGGACCGACACGCCGCAGACCGGCGCGGTGGCCTTCCTGGGCTGGTCGGAGGACAGCGTGCTGATCGCCTGAGAGGCGGCGGACGAGGCGTCGGGAGGGGCGTCGCGATGCGGCGCAACCTTTCGTCACCTCTTGCCCCTTTCCTTCGGGGCCGGAATTGGCTTTCCATCCCGTCATGTTCCGTCCCGCCCTGACCCTGGCCGCGCTCCTGGCGCTCGGCACGCCCGCGCTGGCGCTGGAGAGCGCGCCGGTCCGCAGCGAGCGCACCGCCATGAGCCTGGCCGCCGAGCTCTCGGCGGTGGCGCCCGGCCAGCCCTTCCGCCTCGGCCTGAAGCAGGTGCTGGCGCCCGGCTGGCACACCTACTGGATCAATCCGGGCGATGCCGGCACGCCGCCGGAGCTGGCGCTGACGGGGCCGGAGGGCACCGTCGCCACCGGCTTCGACTGGCCGGCGCCGGACCGCATTCCCTTCGGCCCGCTGGTCAACTACGGCTACGAGAATCAGGTGCTGCTGCCGCTGACGGTGACGCCGCCGGCGGATCTGCGGCCGGGCGATGTCCTGACCCTCGAGGCGACGGCGAGCTGGCTGGTCTGCGAGCAGGTCTGCATCCCCGAGGAGGGCGTCTTCCGCCTGGACCTACCGGTGGAGGCGGCGCCGCGCCCCGACCCCGCCCTGGCCGGCGCCTTCCGGGAGGCCGAGGCCGCCCTGCCCCGCCCCAGCCCCTGGGCCGCCAGCCTGGGCTTCGAGGACCGGCAGGGCGCGCTGCGGCTGGATGGCCCCGACCTCTCGCCGGCCACGGTGAAGGCGGCCTGGTTCTTCCCCGCCGAATGGGGCGCGCTGGATCATGCCGGGCCGCAGCCGATGGAGGTGGCGGAAGGATCGCTGCGCCTCGGCCTGACGCGCGGCGCGGCGCCGCTGGCCGAGGGGCCGCTCGCGGGGGTGGTGACGATCACCGACACCGCGGGGACGCGCAGCGCCTTCACGGTGTCCGCCGTGCCCGGCGCGGTTCCGGCCGCCCTGGGCGGCGCGGCTCCGGCCCTGGCCGGGTGGCCGCTCTGGCAGGTGCTGCTCTCGGCGGCGCTGGGCGGGCTGATCCTGAACCTGATGCCCTGCGTCTTCCCGATCCTGGCGATGAAGGCCATGGCCGTGGCGAAGCTCTCGGGCGCGGCGCGCGGCACGGTGCGCAGCCATGCCGCCAGCTACACCGCCGGGGTGGTGCTGTCCTTCCTGGTTCTGGCCGGGGCGATGATCGCGCTGCGCGCCGCCGGCGGCGTGGCCGGCTGGGGCTTCCAGTTCACCTCGCCGGTCTTCGTGGCCCTCATGGGGTGGCTGATGCTGGCGGTCGGGCTCAACCTCTCCGGCGTGTTCCAGATCGGCGGGCCGGTGGGCGCCGGATCGGGCCTCGCCGCGCGCGGGGGGCATCTGGGCAGCTTCGCCACCGGCGGCCTCGCCGTGCTGGTCGCCACCCCCTGCACCGCGCCCTTCATGGCCGCCGCCATCGGCGCCGCCATGGCCATGCCGCCGGCCGCGACGCTCGCCGTCTTCGCCGCCATGGGGTTCGGCATGGCGGCGCCCTATGCGCTGCTGGCCCTGGCCCCCGGCCTCGCCCGGCTGCTGCCGCGTCCCGGCCTCTGGATGGAGCGGCTGAAGCAGGTCCTGGCCTTCCCGATGTATGGCGCCGCGCTCTGGCTGCTCTGGGTGCTGGCGCAGATGGTCGGGCCCGCGGCGCTGGCGGCGGCGCTGGCGGGCGGGCTCGCCATCGGCTTCGGCGCCTGGGCGCTGGGCGCGGCGCAGCAGGCGCGGAGCCGGCGCGGGCACTGGC
>NZ_JBSXMU010000148.1:0-6922 GCF_054073225.1 Teichococcus aerofrigidensis | reverse complement strand
GCCCGGCGCCACCGGCCTCGGCCCGGGCATGGCGGCGGGGCTGGCGCTGCTCGGGCGCTGCCCGGCCGAGGCGGCGCGGCTGGTGCTCGATGTCTCGGGCGACGGGCGGCACAATCTGGGCCGCGCGCCCGGCCCGGTGCGCGATCTCGGCGTGGCGGCGGGCGTCACCTTCAACGCGCTGGCGGTGCTGAACGAGGAGCCCGACCTGCTGGCGCATTACGAGGCCGAGGTGATCGGCGGCCCCGGTGCCTTCGCCATGAGCTGCGCCGACTATGCCGACTTCGCCGAGGCGATCCGCCGCAAGCTGCGGCGCGAGATCGGCGGCGGGCTGATCGCCTGAGGCCGAGAGGCATCAATCCCGTTGATGGCGCCGTCAGAATTTTTGCGGCCCGCGCAGGGCTGTGGCGCCCCCGGCGGGGGTTTCCTTTCCCCGGGCGGCGGTGCAGCCTGCGGCCGGCTGTTTGTGCAGAGGCGCGGACCGGGAGAAGGGAAGCCCGGGCGGCTTCCGGGCGGCCTTTACCGAAGAGTGCGTCAGGAACCGTCCACATGCTGCTGTTGATCCCCGGCCCCGTGCAGACCCGCCCCGAAGTGCGGGCCGCCATGGCGGTCGACATCGCCCCCTGGGACCGTGACTTCGCGCCCGAATACGCCGCCATTCGCGACAAGGTCCGGGACCTGGCGGGCGGCGAGGCCGGGCGCCACGCCTGCCTGCCGCTGCAGGGCGCCGGCCATTTCATCACCGAGGCGGCGCTGCGCACCTTCGTCCCGCCCGGAACCGGCCGGATCCTGATCCCGATGAACGGCGCCTATGCCGAGCGCATGGCGCGGCTGGCGCGCGAGGCCGGGCGGCAGGTGGTGACGCTGCCGGCGCCCGACACCCAGGGCGTGCCGCCGGCGGCGGTGGCCGCGGCCCTGGCGGCCGATCCCGCCATCACCCATGTCGGCGTGGTCTATTCCGAGACCGGCAGCGGCATCGTCAACGACGTGCCGGCGATCGGCGCCGTGGTGCGCGCGGCCGGGCGGCGGATGCTGGTGGACGCCGTCTCGGCCTTCGGCGCGCTGCCCTTCGACCTGAAGGCGCAGCCCGAGGTGGATGCGGTGGTCTTCACCTCGAACAAGTGCATCGAGGGGCTGCCGGGCATCGGCTTCGCCATCTGCCCGATCGACCGGGTGGAGGCGGCGGCCGGCCAGGCCGGCTCCTGGTCCTTCGACCTCGCCGACATCTATGCCCACGCGCTGCGCAGCGGCTGGGGCAGCTTCCGCTTCACGCCGCCGGTGCAGGCGCTGCACGCCTTCGGCGTCGCGCTCGACATCTTCCTGGCCGAGGGCGGCCAGCCGGCGCGCCTCGCCCGCTACCGCGAGAACTGCCGCATCCTCCACGAGGGCGCGCGCGCCCTGGGGCTGCGGCCCTATCTCGACTGGAAGGACCAGGGCCCGATCATCGCCCTGTTCCACCAGCCGGAGGCACCGGGCTTCACGCTGCAGGGCTTCGTCGACGCGCTGAAGCGGCGCGGCGTGCTGATCAGCAACTTCTTCAACACCGGCGCGCCCACCATGCGCATCGGCTGCATCGGCCATGTCGGGCCGGACGAGATGCGCTTCGCCCTCGGCGCCATGCGCGGCGCCCTGGAGGAGATGGGCGCGCTGCGCCGCGGCGCCCCCGGGGGGGGGGCCCCGCCCCGCCGCCGGCGGCGGCGCCGCTCCGGCCTCAGACCGCCGGCATCCCGGTCTCGTCCTGCCGCCGCTTGTCCAGCTCCTCGCTGTACCGGCGGAGCAGGAAAGCGACCGTGAGCAGGCCGACGACGCGCGAGGTGTCGCGCTGGTCGACGACGGCGAGCGCCTCGGCATCGGCCGCGTCGAACACCGCCATCGCTTCCTTGGCGTTCCAGGCGGGCAGCAGCACCTGGTCGCGGAAGTGCAGCAGCCGCGCCACCGGCTCCTCCGGCGCCAGTTCGCTGCCATGCGCCTCGGCCACCAGGATCAGCCCGGCGTAGCGCCCGGCGGCGTCAAGGGCCACGACATGCGTGGTGGCGCCGAGCGGGAAGTCGCGGCGGAAGGCGGAGAGGCGGGTGTCGTCGCGCACGGTGCGGACATCGCGCCGCATCAGCCGGCCCACCGAGAGATCGCGCAGCCAGCCGATGTCGTGCGCGCTGCGGATCGCCTCGCCACGCAGGTGGAAGCGCCAGGTGGCGAAGGAATAGCCGAAGAGACGCCGCACCGTGACGGCGGAGACGATGACCGCCATCAGCACCACCCCGGTGATGTTGAAATCGCGCGTGGTCTCCAGCGCCATGAAGCTCATGGCCAGCGGGGCGCCGATCACCGCGGCGCCGAAGGCGCTCATGCCGACCAGGGCGGCGAGCAGCGGGTCCGTGACGATGCCCGCCATCGCCATCGGCACCGCCGCCAGCTTGCCGAGCAGCGCGCCGAGCAGCAGCGAGGCGAAGAACAGGCCGCCGCGGAAGCCGGCGCCGATCGAGATGGCCGAGGCCGTGGCCTTCAGCAGCAGCAGCCCCAGCAGCGGCAGGGCGTCGCCCTCCACCACCAGCGTCAGGTGCAGCGCGCCATGGCCGGCGGAGAGCACGGCCGGGGTGATCAGCGCCAGGGCACCGACCAGCAGGCCGCCCACCGCCGGGCGCAGCGGCGCCCAGGGCATCAGGCGGCGCATCCCGGCCTCGGCATAGGTCACGCCGCGCATCAGCGCGATGCCGGCCAGGCCGCAGAGCAGGCCGATCGCCAGGGAGAGCAGGCCGTTGTTCCAGTCGAGCGGCGACAGGCCGGCGGCGTTCAGCACCGGCGTGCCGCCGCCGAGCAGCTCCGCCACCAGCGCCCCGGCCACGGCGGCGCCCAGCACCGGCGCCAGATGGGCGATGGCATAGCTGCCGATCACCAGCTCGAAGGCGTAGAAGGCGCCGGTCAGCGGCGCGCTGAAGGCGGCGGCGATGGCGCCCGCGGCGCCGCAGCCGACCATCAGCCGCAGGTCGCCGCGCCGCAGGCGGAACTCCCGCCCGAGATGCGAGGCGAGGCCGCCGCCCATCTGCGTATAGGCCGCCTCCAGCCCGACCGAGGCGCCGAAGCCGTTGGAGAGCAGGGTCTGCCCGGCCACCACGGCGGCATCGTTCATCGACATGCGGCCGCCATGCAGCGCATTGGCCTCGATCGGGTCGATCGGCGCGCGCGGCCGCCAGCGCGCCAGGGCGAGGCCGAGCAGGCCGAGCAGCAGCCCGCCCCCGGCGGGGACCAGCAGCAGGGCCAGCGGCGCGGCCTCGCGCAGCGCGCTGAGGCCGTGCCGCCCCTCGGGGCCGAAGAAGGCGGTGTGCAGCAGCCGCGCGGCATGGCCGAGCCCGGCGGCCAGCAGGCCGCTGACCAGCCCGGCCAGCACGCCGAGCAGGATGATGCCGATCTCGCTCTGCCGCACCCGCTCGCGGAAGGAGCGCGGGCCCCGGCGCTCCAGCAGCCTGCGGGGCAGCAGCCTCACGCCGCCTCCGTCCAGCCGCAGGCGGCGAAGGCGGGACGCAGCGCGGCGGGGACCGGGGCGGTGACCTCCAGCGGCGGGTCGAGCGGCAGGGCGATGGCGCGGGCCAGCAGGTGCAGCCCCGCCGGATGCGGCCTGCCGTAGACGGGATCGCCCAGGATCGGCCAGCCCTGGCTGGCGCAATGGACGCGGAGCTGGTGGGTGCGCCCGGTCTCCGGCCGCAGTTCCAGCCAGGCGAGATCCCCGCCGGCGCCCGTTCCGCGGCCTCTCACGCGCCAGCGGGTCAGGGCCGGCTGGCCCTCGGGATGCGCCTCCATCCGCCAGCCGGCGGCGGCGGAGCTGACCTTGCGCAGCGGCGTGTCGATGCGCCCGGACCGGGCCGCCGGGCCGCCGGCGACGATGGCCCAGTAGGTCTTGCGCGCCCGCCCCTGGGCGAAGATCGCCCCTAAGCCGGCCAGGGCCGGCCGGGTGCGGCCCAGCACCAGGCAGCCGGCGGTGTCGGTGTCCAGGCGGTGGGCGGGCTGCGGCGGGCGCTTCCGGCCCGGCGCGAGAAACGGCAGCAGGTCCTCCAGGCTCGGGCCGCCGCGTGGCCCGGCATGCACCGGCAGCCCGGCCGGCTTGTCGATGACCAGCACATCGTCGCGGCACAGCAGGATGGAGGGGAGGGCCAGGGGAGGGGCCAGGGGAGGGACCAGAGGAGGGGCCAGGGGAGGGGACGCGGCGGCGGGGCGGGCCCCGCCGGGGGCGGCCTCGCGGGACACCCGGCGGGGGGCAGGATGGAAGGCCGGGCGGCCGCCCCTGGCCATGCCGCGTCAGGCGGCCCGGGGCAGCAGCCGGCTGGTGCGCTCGGCCCAGTCGAAGTAGAGCTGCCGCGCCTTCTGGCCGAGCGGCCCGGCCGGCAGGGCGCGCCCCTCGAAATTGGTGCAGTACTGCACCTTGCCGAAATTGCCGGTCGAGAAGATCTCGTCCGCCTCGTGCAGCATCTGCGGCGTCACCACCGCCTCGCGCGCCTCGATCCCGGCCTCGCGCAGCAGGGTCAGGACGCGGTGGCGGGTGACGCCGGCCAGGAAGGTGCCGTTGGCCTTCGGCGTCAGGACCACCCCGTCCTTCGCCAGCATCAGGTTGGAGGTGGCGAACTCGGCGACATTGCCCTCGAAGTCGCGCATCACCGCCATGTCGAAGCCCTTGTCGCGCGCGGCGGCGGCGGCGCGGGAGGAGTTCGGGTAGAGGCAGGAGGCCTTGGCGTTGGTCGGCGCCATGTCGGGCGCCGGGCGGCGCAGCGGCACCAGGCAGGCGGTGAAGCCCTTGGCGGGATCGGGCAGCGGCGCCTCGTAGATCGAGAGGATGAACTCGGTGCTTTCCGGGTCGGGGAAGGCGGCGCCGATGCCGCGGCGGACGAAGAACATCGGCCGGATGTAGAGCTCGGCATCGGCCGGCAGGCGCGCCACGCCCTCGCGGCACAGCGCCTCGATCGCGTCGGCGGGGAGCGTCGGCTTCATCATCATCGCCTCGGCGCTGCGCACGGCGCGCTGGCAGTGCAGGTCGAGGTCGGGCACCAGGCCGCGGATGGCGCGGGCGCCGTCGAAGATCACCGAGCCGAGCCAGAAGGCGTGGTCCATCGGGCCGAGCACCTTCGGCTCCTCGGTCAGCCACTTGCCGTCGTGCCAGAAGATGCCTGCCATGGGGATGATCCTTCGTCGGTCGCGGGAGGGAACGCGGCGCCAGACTGGCACGGGCGCCGCCGGCTTTGAAGGGCGGGCGCCTCAGCCCGCCGCGCCGAAGGTCGCCGGATAGCCGAACAGCCCGACGGCGCCGCCGGTGTGCAGGAAGACCACGTTCTCGTCCCGGCCGAAATGGCCCTTGCCGATCAGGTCGATCAGCCCGGCCATGCCCTTTCCGGAATAGACCGGGTCGAGCAGGATGCCCTCCTGCTCGGCCAGCAGCCGCACCGCCTCGACCATGCCCTCCGTCGGCACGCCGTAGCCCTGGCCGACATAGTCGCAGTTGGCCACCACATGCTCCGCGCGCAGCGTCTCCTCCGGCAGGCCGAGATGGGCCGCGGTGCGCCGCGCCAGGGCCAGCACATTGGCCTCCTGCCGCTCGCGCGGGGCGCGGACGCCGATGCCCAGCACCGGGATGCCGCTGTTCAGCGCCACCAGCCCCGTGACCAGCCCGGCCTGGGTGCCGGCGCTGCCGGTGGCATGCACCACGTGGTCGATGCGCAGCCCGGCCTCGGCGGCCTGGTTCACCAGCTCCAGCGCGGCGTTGACATAGCCCAGCGCGCCCACCGGGTTGGAGCCGCCGCCGGGGATGACATAGGGCCGGCGCCCGGCCGCGCGCAGCTCGGCGGCCAGGGCCTCCATCTCCGCCTGCATGTCGGCGCCGCCGGCGCGGTGGGAGATCCCGGCGCCATGCAGCCGGTCGAGCAGCACATTGCCCGACCGCGTGTAGGCCGGGTCGGTCGAGCCGGTGCGGTCCTCCAGCAGGATGTGGCAGGCGAGGCCGAGCCTGGCCGCAGCCGCCGCCGTCTGCCGGGCGTGGTTGGACTGCGTCGCGCCCTGGGTGATGACGGTGTCGGCGCCCTGGGCGAGCGCCTCGGCCATCAGGAATTCCAGCTTGCGGGTCTTGTTGCCGCCGGTGGAGAGGCCGGTGCAGTCGTCGCGCTTGATCCAGAGCCTCGGCCCGCCGAGGTGGCGCGTGAGGCGTTCCATGGGCTCGAGCGGCGTCGGCAGGTGGCCGAGGCGGATGCGCGGGAAGCGGCCGAGATTCATGACTTTCCTCCGTGCGGGCGGTGCCCTTGCGGCGATTGTCCGGGCCGGGCGGCGGATTGGCAACCGCCGCGCGGATGCGCGCCGCCGCCGGCGGTGCTATCGGGCGGCGCATGCAGCCGCCCCGCCCGTCCCCGCCCGAGCCGGACCGCCTCTGCGGTCCCGCGGCCGTCGCCGCCGCCTTCGCGCACCGCCCGGACGCGATCCTGCGCCTGTTCCACACCGCCTCGCGTCGCGCCGAGGCGGGCGGCTTCTGCGCCCGGCTGGCGCGCGAGCGCAAGCCCTACCGCGAGGTGCCGCCGGAGGAGCTGGCGCGCATCGCCGGCACCACCCATCACGGCGGCATCGTCGCCATCGCCACGCCGCGCCGCGTGCCGGTGCTGCCCGACCCGCTGCCCGCGACCCTGCCGGAGCCGATGTTCCGCGGCGGGCTGCTGCCGGTGCTGGATGGCATCGGCAATCCGCACAACCTGGGCGCCATCGCCCGCTCGGCCGCCTTCCTCGGCTGCGGCGCGCTGATGCTCTCGGGCGATCCGCGCCAGGCGGGGCTTTCGGACGCCGCCTGGCGTACCAGCGAGGGCGGGCTCGAGGCGCTCGGCCTGGTCCGCGCGCCGGACCTGCCGGCCGCCCTGGCGCGCCTCGCGCCGCACTGCCTGACGGTCGCGGCTGTGGCGCGCGG
>NZ_JBSXMU010000147.1:0-6930 GCF_054073225.1 Teichococcus aerofrigidensis | reverse complement strand
CCGCGCCCTGTGCCGCGGCGATGCCGGCGTGCAGGCCGATCAGGCTGGCATGCGCGGCCGAGACGGCCTGCAGCCCGGCCCGCGCCCGCTCCAGCCCTTCCTCCGGCCGGCCGGCCGCCGCCGCCTCCACCGCCGCCCGGCAGCCCTGCAGCGCCTCCGCGAGGCGGCGCAGCAGGTCGCGCGCCGCGTCGTCGATCTGCCGCACCGGATCGGGCGTCATCAGGATCTGGCTGAACACGAGGCCGATGGTGGTGCCCACGGCCACATCGAGGTAGCGCACCAGCCCGGCCTGGGCCGGGCCCACGGCGAGGACCAGCACGGCCGAGACCCCGGCCTGGATCGGCACCACCGGCGGTTGCCCGTAGCCGGCGGCGATGAGGATGGCGAGGAAGCTGCCGAGACCGACCCGCAGCAGCGGATAGGTGTCGGGCAGCAGCAGGGCCAGCTCACCGACGACGATGCCGGTGGTGACGCCGAGCATCAGCCCGACCGCCTGCCGCCCGTGGCTCGGCAGCCCCGGCGCCAAGCAGACCAGCGCGGTGACCGCCGCGAAGACCGGGTGCGAATGGCCGAAGGCGGCCACCGAGACCATCCAGGCCAGCGCCGCCGCCAGCGAGGCGGCGAAGGCGTCGCGCCAGGCCAGGCCCAGCCGCCCGAGCCATCGCGCCCCGATGGAGGCCGGCATGCCTTCTCCCTTTCTCGGCCGGAGTCGCTCCGGCCAGTCTGCCGCCTCCGCGCCGCCCGGGGAATGGCGGGCGGCGCGGCGCGCCCCCCCCCAGGCGCGGGGGGGAAAGCCCTTACCCTTACTCGGCGGGCTGCAGCGCCAGATCCTCCTCCACCGGCAGGGGCGCGCCCTTCAGCGCGGACTGCAGGCGGACGGTGTCCAGCTCGCCCTCCCACCGGGCGACGACGATGGTGGCCACCGCGTTGCCGACCAGGTTGGTGAGCGCGCGGCACTCAGACATGAAGCGGTCGATGCCCAGGATCAGCGCCATGCCGGCGACGGGGACGGAGGGAACCACGGAGAGCGTCGCCGCCAGGGTGATGAAGCCCGCGCCGGTGATGCCCGCCGCGCCCTTGGAGGAGAGCATGGCGACCAGCAGCAGCAGCACCTGGTCCCAGATCGACAGCTCGATGCCGCAGGCCTGGGCGATGAACAGCGCCGCCATGGTCATGTAGATGTTGGTGCCGTCGAGGTTGAAGCTGTAGCCGGTGGGCACCACCAGCCCGACCACGGACTTCCTGCAGCCGGCGCGCTCGAGCTTCTCCATCAGCGTCGGCAGCGCCGCCTCGGAGGAGGAGGTGCCGAGCACCAGCAGCAGCTCCTCCTTGATGTAGCGGATCAGCGCCAGGATGGAGAAGCCGTTGTAGCGCGCGACGGCGCCCAGGACCACGAGCACGAAGAGCAGCGCGGTGACGTAGAAGGTGGCGATCAGCAGCGCCAGGTTGGCGATCGAGCCGATGCCGTACTTGCCGATGGTGAAGGCCATCGCGCCGAAGGCACCGATGGGCGCGGCCTTCATCAGGATGGCGACCAGCTTGAACATCGCCGCCGAGGCCGAGTGCAGCAGGTTCATCACCGGCTCGGCATGGTCGCCGATGGCGGAGAGCGCGATGCCGAAGAGCACGGCGAAGAACAGCACCTGCAGGATGTCGCCGGAGGCGAGGGCGGCCACCGGCGAGGCCGGGATGATGTTCATCAGGAAGCCGGTGATGGTGCTCTCATGCGCCTTGGCCGCATAGCCGGAGACGGCGCTGGCATCGAGCGAGGCGGGGTTGATGTTCAGCCCCGCGCCCGGCTGGACGATATTGGCGATGATCAGGCCGATGATCAGCGCCAGGGTGGAGAAGGTGAGGAAGTAGAGCATGGCCTTGCCGGCGACCCGCCCGACCTTGCCGACATCCCGCACGCCGGCAATGCCGACCACCACGGTCAGGAAGATGACCGGGGCGATGACCATCTTCACCAGCTTGATGAAGGCATCGCCCAGCGGCTTCATCTCGGCGCCGGTCTGCGGATAGAAATGCCCGAGCAGGATGCCGACCGTGATGGCGGCCAGCACCTGGACATAGAGATGCCGGTAGAAGCGCCTGGGCTTGACGGGCGGTGCCTTGCCGGCGACGGCGTGTTCCACGAAGGCCATGGTTGTTTCCTCCACCTTGGGGGCCCGCCATCGCCCTGCTCGGGATGTCGGGATGACAGCTGGATCAGGCCGCCCGGGGACACGGTCCGCGGATCGGCATGCCCCCCTCCATGGCAAGCCCGATGCCAGACCGCCGCGGCGGTTGGCATCCGGCCCAGATCATTGATCTTATACATGTTTAGAATGTGCCACCCCGCCGCCTCCGCCGCCGCCCGTGCGGATTTCCGCCCGGTTGACGCGGTCCCTGTGCGGAGATCCGCACGGATCCGTCCGGGCCTCCCGTGCTGACCTCCCTGCCGCGCGGGGTCCGGCGCGCCGCGCTGGCGCTCGCCGCCCTGACCCTCCTGGTGGCCGCGGACCGGCTCGCCGGGCGCCTTGCCACGCGCTTCGTCCTGGCCGAGATGGAGGCGGGCGCGCGCGCCGCGGCCGAGCTTCGCGCCACCGTGCTGCGGGCCGAGATCGAGAAGCAGCGCAGCCTGCCGGTGATCCTGGCACAGGACCCGGACCTGATCCGCGCCCTCGATCGGCCGGAGCCCGGCCGCCTGGCGGCGCTGAACGTCAAGCTGGAGCGGCTGGCGGAAGGCACGCGCACCGCCGTCATCTATGCGCTGGACCGGGAGGGGCGCACCGTCGCGGCCAGCAACTGGCGCAGCGACACGAGCTTCGTCGGCCAGGACTACGCCTTCCGACCCTATTTCCAGGAGGCGCTCGGGAGCGGCGCGGCCGAGCATTTCGCCCTCGGCACCGTCAGCCAGCGGCCGGGCCTCTACCTCACGCGCCGGCTGGAGGATGCCGGCGGGCCGCTCGGCGTCATCGTGGTCAAGGCCGAGTTCGCGGAGGTGGAGGAGGCGTGGCGGCGCCTGCGCGAACCGGTGCTGACGACCGACGACCGCGGCATCGTCACCGTCACCAGCGTGCCGGAATGGCATTTCCTGGCCACCCGGCCGCTGGAGCCCGCCGCCCGGGAGGCGATCCGCGGCAGCCTGCAGTTCGGTGAGACGCCGCTGCGCGACCTGGCCTTCACCCCCCATCAGGCGAGCGACGGCCACGGCCTGCTGCGGCTCGACGAGCCGGCGGCGCGCGGCCTCTTCCTCCCCGTCTCCACCCCCGTGCCGGGCACCGGCTGGAGCCTGACCCTGCTGGCTCCCACCGCGCCCACGCTGGAGGCGGCCCGCGCGGCCGCCCGGGCCTGGGCCCTGCTGCTCGGCCTGGCGCTGATAGCGCTGCTCGGCCTCACCCTGCGGCGACGGCGGCGCATGGCGCGGGAGCGGCGGCGCGAGGCGGAGCGGCGCCGGGCGCTGGAGGCCGAGGTCGGCCAGCGCACCGCCGAGCTCAGCGCCGCCAATGCCAGCCTTCGCGCCGAGGCCGAGGAGCGGCAGCGGGCCGAGGCGGCGCTGCACCGCATGCGCGACGAGCTGGGCCAGGCCAACCGGCTTGCCATCCTCGGCCAGATCACCGCCAGCGTGGCGCACGAGATCAACCAGCCGGTCGCCGCCATCCGCAGCTTCGCCGACAATGCCGCCGAATTCGTGGCGCGCGGCGAGGCCGCCATGGCCGGCCGCGGGCTGGCCACCATCGCCGCCCTCACCGAGCGCATCGGCACCATCACCGCCGGGCTGCGCGGATTCGCCCGCAAGGCCACCGGCGAGGTGGAGCCGATGCCGATCCGCACCGCCATCGAGGGCGCCCTGCTGCTGCTCGGCCACCGCCTGCGCCACGAGGGCATCGCGGTCTCGCTGGCGATCGAGGGCGAGCCGTGCGTGCGGGCCGAGCGCGTGCGGCTGGAGCA
Organism: Teichococcus aerofrigidensis; assembly: GCF_054073225.1. Lineage (NCBI taxonomy): Bacteria > Pseudomonadati > Pseudomonadota > Alphaproteobacteria > Acetobacterales > Roseomonadaceae > Roseomonas > Teichococcus aerofrigidensis. The sequence goes on along the minus strand of NZ_JBSXMU010000147.1, from coordinate 2,997 downwards.
GGTGCTGGTGAACCTGATCCAGAACGCCATCGAGGCGCTGCACGGCGCGGCGGCGCCCCGCATCGCCATCTCCGCCGCCGCCACGGGCGGGCGGGTCCGCGTCCGCGTCGCCGACAACGGGCCGGGACTGCCGCCCGAGGTCCGGCGTTCCTTGTTCATGCCGTTCACGACCACCAAATCCGCCGGGCTCGGACTGGGGCTGGTGATCTCGCGCGGGATCCTGGCCGATCTGGGCGGCACGCTGGAGGCGCCGGAGACGCCGGGCGGCGCCAGCTTCGTCATCACGCTGGACGAGGCCGGCCCAGAGATGAGCGAGGGGATGAGCCGGGAGACGGGCCAGCGAGGGAGCGGCTGAATGGATGTCGTGTTCGTCGATGATGACGACACTCTGCGCGAGGCCAACCTGCAGAGCTTCGCCCTGGCCGGGCTGGAGGCCATGGCCGTCGCCTCGGCGCCGCGCGCGCTCGAGGTGGTGGACGCGGAGTTTCCCGGCGTCGTCGTCACCGATGTGCGGATGCCCGGCATGGACGGGATCGCCCTGTTCCACGAGTTGCGCCGCCGCGACCCGGACCTGCCGGTGATCCTGGTCACGGGTCATGGCGACATCCCGATGGCGGTCGCGGCGATGCGCGAGGGTGCCTATCACTTCCTGCCCAAGCCCTACGCGGTAGCCGAGCTGGTGTCGGCGGTGCGGCATGCCCTCGAGAAGCGGCGGCTGGTGCTGGAGAACCGCCGCCTGGCCCGCGCGGTCGAGGCCGGGGCCGATACCAGCCTGCTCGGCGACGCGCCGGCCATGCAGGCGCTGCGCCAGCGGCTGCGGCAGATCGCCGATACCGGTGTCGACGTGCTGATCGAGGGCGAGACCGGCAGCGGCAAGGATGTCGTCGCCTCCGCCCTGCACCGCTGGAGCCGCCGCGCGCACCGGCCCTTCGTCGCCCTCAACTGCGGTGCCCTGCCGGAGAGCGTGATCGAGAGCGAGCTGTTCGGCCACGAGGCCGGCGCCTTCACCGGCGCGCAGAAGCGCCGCATCGGCCGCATCGAGCATGCCGATGGCGGCACGCTCTTCCTCGACGAGATCGAGGCCATGTCGCCCGCCGTCCAGGTGAAGCTGCTGCGCGTGCTGGAGAGCCGCGAGATCGCGCCGCTCGGCACGAACGAGGTGCGGCGGCTCGACCTGCGCGTCGTCGCCGCCACCAAGGTCTCGCTGCTCGATCTGGCGCGGCGCGGCCGGTTCCGCGAGGATCTCTACTACCGCCTGCACGTGGTGACGCTGCGGGTCCCGCCGCTGCGGGAGCGGCGCGCCGACATCCCGCTGCTCTTCGCGCATTTCCTGGAGCGCGCGGCGGCACGCTTCGGCCGCGCGGCGCCGCCGCCCGGCGAGGCGGTGCGGCGGCACCTCGTCACGCATGACTGGCCGGGCAATGTGCGCGAGCTGACGCACTACGCCGAACGCGTCGCCCTCGGGCTGGCCGAGGACACGCCCCTGCCCGGCGGCGGCAGGGAGGATGACGCGGCCCCGCTGCCGCAGCGCGTCGATGCCTTCGAGGCGGCGGCCATCACGGAGGCGCTCGCGGCGCATCAGGGCGATGTGCGGGCCGTGGCGGAGGCGCTCGGCCTGCCGCGCAAGACCTTCTACGACAAGCTGAAACGCCACGGCATCGACCCGAACGACCACCGTCCGGGCCGCCGCTAGAGCAGATCCCGATCACCGGATCGGGTGGAGATGCCCGCGAGAACAGGTGGCTGGAGCGTCTGCCGTGGGCCAGGGCGAACGGACGACGCTCCAGGCGGCCTCAGCGCTTCAGGGCGAGGCGCCGGGCGGGCGGTCCCACGGGCGCGGTCGCGAAGGCGGCGCGCACATCCTCCGGCCATTCCGCCACCTTGCGCCGCCCTAGATCGACGCAGAGGAACAGCAACTCGCATTCCGCGCTCTCCCAGCCCTCCTCGGCGTGGAACAGGCGGTGGCGCAGCAGCAGGCGCTTGGCGTCATGCGCGATGATCTCGGTGCTGGCGGCGAGCGGCATGCCGAGCGTCACCTCGCGCCGGTAGGCGATCCAGTTCTCGGCCGCGAAGGTGCCGAGGTCGCGCTCGCGGAAGCCGGGGCCGAGACGAAGGGCGGGCCAGACGACATCGGTCGCCATGTCGAAAGCCACGACATAGTAGGCCAGGTTCATATGGCCGTAGTGATCCACCCATTCCGGGCGGACGGCGCCGACGGCGAAGCGTTCCGCCCAGGGTTGCACCGTCACGTCGCTCATGGCCAGGCGGCCTCCTCTCTCCTTCGCCGCTTCGGGGAAGCGGTTCGCACCCGGCCGGTTAAATCGGGCCGGGCCGGGCGGCACAAGGGGCCTCTGGCGGCGCGCCGCCGGTGGCGGGACGCATCCCCGCACGGGCTGTGCGTGAAAAAGGCCCCGGATGTCGCCATCCGGGGCCTCCTAGCATTGCCTGCGGGCGGCTGGCGCCCACCGCACGGGCCTTCTCAGGCCGGCACGGCCTCCCGCGATCCGGAGAGCCGGGACGGGGCGTGGCACGCCGACATCAAACAATGAGACACCGGATCACCTCCTTTCATGCTGTTGCTGGGACAGATGACATGGGCCGCCGGCCGGCTGGCCGCAAGCCTTCCTCAGCCGGGATCGGGAGGCGCGTATTCGCTGACCAGGGGCCGCAGCCGCTCCGGTCCGGGGTCGAAGGGGGCGAGCAGGCGGACCTCGCCACCCTGCGCCAGGACCTCCTCCCCCGTCTCGTCCAGCCGGACGCCCCTGACCAGCAGCAGCGCCGTCTCCGGCTGCCGTTCGGCCAGGGCCATGAGTTCGGCGCGGCCGAGCGGCACCGGTGCCGCGGTGGCGGTGCTGGCGCGGACCAGGACATGCAGCCGGGCGCCCCGGCGGCGGGCCACCAGATCCAGTGGCTGGCCGCGCGGTGCCGGCCGTACCGTCCAGCCGAGCGCCTCGAGATGCGCCCGCGCCACCGCCAGGCCATGCGCCACCACGGCGG
>NZ_JBSXMU010000146.1:0-6972 GCF_054073225.1 Teichococcus aerofrigidensis | reverse complement strand
CGCTGGCGCTGCTGCCGGCCGCCGCCTTCCTGGCCATGGTCCTGGCGCCGCCGCTCAACCACGATGTGGCGGCGGTGCTCGACTTCGCCCTCCGCATGCGGGCGGGAGAGGCACTGTATCGCGACCTGATCGACGTCAACCCGCCGCTGATCTTCCTGCTGAACCAGCCCGCGGCCTGGCTCGCCGGCTGGCTGCCGCTGGAGGCCGGCCAGGCGTTGCTGCTCTGTCTGCTGGCGCTCTGCGGCGGCGTGCTGTGGCTCTGCGCCGGGCTGCGCCGGGGGCGCGGAGAAGGTCCGGTGGAGCGGGCCGTGATGACGGCGCTGCTGCCGCTGCTGCTGGTCTGTGCCGGCTATGATTTCGGCCAGCGCGAACAGCTCATGGCGGTGGCCGCGCTGCCTTACCTGCTGCTGGCCGAGCGGCGCATCCTGGGATTGCGGACCCCGCCCGGCGCCTGGCTCGCCACGCTGCTGCTGGCCGCCGCCGGCTTCGCGCTGAAGCCGCATTTCCTGGCCGCCCCGGCGCTGGTGGAGGCGCTGGTCCTGCTGGCGCGGGGCTGGGCGGCACTGCGCGACCCCTTCCCCTGGGCCATGGCGGCGCTCTGGGCGCTCTACCTCGCCGCCATCCCGGCCTTCTTCCCCGGCTATTTCGGCCATGTCGTGCCGCTGGTCTGGGACTGGTATGTCGGGCTCGGCGGCGTGCCCTGGTGGCGCGTGGCGCTGACCGAGGTGCTGGGCAGCGGCATCGCCACGACCCTCGGCCTCGCCGTGCTGGTCGGACTGGCGCCGCGTGGCGCGGGCTGGCTGCCGCGCCTCGCCGTCGCCGCCATGCTGGGGGGGCTGGCCGCGGCGCTGGTCCAGCACAAGGGGTGGAGCTACCACCTCGTGCCGGTCTGGATCTGGGGCGGGCTGGCCGCGGGGGCCCTGTCCGGGCGGTTGGCGGACCGCGCGCTCGCTCCGCCGCGGGCCGCCGGCGCGGCACCCTGGCTGGCCGTCCTGGCGGCCTTCGGCTTCGGCCTCTTCACCCTGCGCGGCGGCGAATCGCCCTGGGTGCAACTGGCCTATCCCGGCAGCGTCGGCGCCCGCATCGCTGCCTGGCTGAAGCGGGAGGCGCCGGGCCGGCCCCTGCTGGTGCTCTCGCCGGACATTCCCACGGTCTATCCGGCGGTGGTCTATGCCGGCTCGCGGCTGCTGCTGCCCTACATGAGCACCTGGCTGCTGCAGGCAGTCTACCAGGACTGCCCCCAGGACGGCCCCGACCCGGCCGCGCGCTATCACGCGCCGGCGGCGATGGGACCGGCCGAGCGGGCCCTCTTCGACACCGTGGCGGAGCGCCTGGCGCGGGAGCGCCCGGCGGCGGTCCTGGTCGCGCGCCATGCCGGCATTCCCTGGTGCGGCGGGGATTTTGACTTCATCGCCTATTTCAGCCGTCATCCGCTCTTTGCCGAGGCCTGGGCAGGCTACAGGCTGCGGCACGAGATCGACGGATACCGCCTGTACCAGTGGGAGGCCCGGGGCAGGGCCGAGGGGAGGAACTGATGCCGTATCAGGATTATGTCGGCCGCAGCGAGACACGGCGGGACCGGGTGGATGAGCGCCTCGTCGAGGGGCTGGCCGCCACGCTGTCCCGCCCCGTGCCGGCCGGCGGGCTGCCGCCGCTCTGGCACTGGATGCTGTTCCAGGACTGGAAGCCGGCCGAGGGGCTGGGGCCGGACGGCCATCCGAAGCGCGGCGGCTTCCTGCCGCCGGTGCACCACCTGGAGCGGCGGATGTGGGCCGGTGGCCGCGTCACCTTCCGGGGCGAGCTTCGCGGCGGCGACGCGGTGGAGCGCACCAGCACGATCCTGAAGGTCAGCGGCAAGACCGGCGGCAGCGGCGAGCTGGTCTTCGTCACCGTCCGCCACACGCTGACCGGCCCGCGCGGCCCGGTGCTGGAGGAGGAGCAGGACATCGTCTATCGCGGCGCCGGCGGGGCCGCGATCAAGGCGGCCGATCCGGCGCCGGACTGGCCGGAGGCCAGCCGTGCGGCGGTGATGCCGGACAGCGTGCTGCTGTTCCGCTATTCGGCGCTGACCGGCAATGGCCACCGCATCCACTACGACTTCCCCTACGTGACCACGGTCGAGGGCTATCCCGGCCTGGTGGTGCACGGCCCCCTGCAGGCCACCTGGCTGGCGCAGCACGCGCTCGACATGGCGGGGGAGGGACGGCGCCTCGCCCGCTTCACCTATCGTGGCCAGCGCCCGGCGATCGGCGGCCATGCCCTGACGCTGCTGGGCCAATGGGACGGCGGGCAGGAGGCTGGCCGCATCCGCCTGGAGACGCGGGACGACAGCGGCGCCACCTGCCAGGTCGCCGAGGCCGAGCTTGTCTGATCGAAAACCGCTGGCCGGGGTGCCGCCCCGGCCGGCCGCCAGGGCCGCGCTGCTGGACGAGACAGTGCGGGGCATCGGCTTCGTCGCCGCCGGCTACGCGGTCATCGCCTGCGCGGACGCGGCGATGAAATGGGCGATGCCGCAACTCGGGCCGGCGGCGGCGATGATCTGGCGCGGCCTGTTCGGCTCGCTGGCCATCGCCGTGCTGGCGCGCGGCGCCTCGCTGCGGCCGGTCAATCTCCGGCTGATCGCCGGGCGCAGCCTGCTGCACTGCGTCGTCACCGTCGCCTACTACGTTGCCTGGGCCTCCGCCCTGCCGCTCGCCGACACCTATGCCGTGGCCTCGGCGGCGCCCCTGCTGATGACGCTGCTGGCGATTCCGCTGCTTGGCGAGCAGGTGGGCTGGCGGCGCTGGCTCAGCACCCTGGCGGGTTTCGGCGGCGTGCTGGTGATGCTGCAGCCCGGGGGCGCCCTCTGGCGCTGGGAGGCCGGGATGCTGCTCTGCGGCGTCGGCCTGATGGCGCTGACGCGGATCTGGACGCGGCTGCTCTCGCGCAGCGACACGCCGGCCACCATCGCCTTCTGGCTGCTGCTGGCGCATGTGCCCGTGGGCCTGCTGCTGCTGCCCCTGTTCCCGCCGCCCGTCCTGTTCCCCGACCCGGCCACCATGGCGGTGGTGGCGCTGCTCGGCTGCGCCAATGGCGTGGCGCATTTCCTCTTCGCCCGCGCCTTCGCCCTGGCGCCGGTCTCGGCGCTCGCGCCCTTCGAGTATTCCACTCTGGTCTGGGGGCTGCTGCTTGGCCTGGCCATCTGGGGCGAGTTCCCGGCCGGCGCGACGCTCGCCGGTGCCGGCATCGTCATCGCCGCCGGGCTCTACAACCTGCACCGGGAGCGGATGCGGGCGCGCGACAAGCGCCAGGCGCTGGCGCGCGGGATGCCCCTCGCGGGGGGCGGCTGATGCGCCATGACGTGCGGCGCGGGGCGCTGATGATGCTCGGCGCCACCGCGCTCTTCACCCTGATGGGCGCCCTGGTGAAGGCGCTGGGCGACCGCATTCCCTTCCCCGAGCTAATGTTCTTCCGCAACGCCCTGGCCCTGCCGGTGGTGCTGGCCATCGGCCTGCGCCGCAAGGTGACGCTCAGGACCCGGCGGCTCGGCGGCCATGTCGCGCGCGCCGTCACCGGCATGCTGGCGATGGGCTGCTCCTTCTTCGCGCTCACCGTGCTGCCGCTGGCCGAGCAGACGGCGCTGACCTATTCGACGCCGCTCTTCGTCACCATCCTGTCCATCCCCTTCCTGGGCGAGCGGCCGGGCATCCACCGCTGGGGCGCGGTGATCGCGGGCTTCCTCGGCATCCTGGTGATCGCCATCGGTCAGGGGGCCTTCGGGGGCGAGCGGCCGGTGCCGGCGGGCGCGGCGCCCTGGCTGCTCTGGGCCGGCTTCGCCGCCGCCTCGGTGCATGGCCTCTTCTCCGGCCTGACCACCATGCTGGTGCGGCAGCTCTCGGGCACCGAGGCCAGCGCCACCATCGTGCTCTGGCAGTCCATCCTGATGACGGCGATGAGCGCGGTGCTGCTGCCCTTCGTCTGGGTGACGCCCTCGCCCGCCGACCTGCCGCTGCTGCTCGGCATCGGCCTGCTGGGCGGGCTGGCGCAGGTGCTGCTGACCGAGGCCTATGCCAGCGCCCAGGTCTCCTCCCTCGGCCCCTATTCCTACACTGCCCTGGTCTGGGCGATCCTGCTCGGCTGGATCGCCTGGGGCGAGGTCCCGACCCTGCCGATGCTGGCCGGCGCGGGGCTGATCGTCGCCGCCGGGCTCTATATCCTCCACCGCGAACTGCGCAGGAGGCGCGCGTGAGCATCCCCTTCATCAAGGATGACCCCCTTCCCACCGGCGTGGTGGAGGACCTCGGCCGGCCGGGCGGCGTGCGGCTGCGCCGGCTGCGCTGCGGCAATCCCGGCCCCTTCACCTTCCTCGGCACCAACACCTACCTGATCGGCGAGGGGCGGGTGGCGGTGCTGGATCCGGGGCCCAAGGACGCGGCGCACCGCGCGGCGATCCTGGCGGCGCTCGGCGGCGAGACGGTGAGCCATATCCTGGTCAGCCACACGCATCGCGACCATTCCCCGGGCGCCGCCGCCCTGCGGGCCGCGACCGGCGCGCCGTGCCTCGGCTTCGGCCCGCACATGACGCCGCCGGGCGCGGGCGGGGAGGGCGGCGACCATGACTTCCGCCCCGACCGCCGCCTGGCCGATGGCGAGGCGGTGGAGGGCGAGGGCTGGCGGCTGACGGCGCTCCATACCCCCGGCCATTGCGCCAACCATCTCTGCTTCGCGCTCGAGGGCACGGGCGTGCTCTTCTCGGCGGATCATGTGATGAGCTGGTCGACCAGCGTGGTCAGCCCGCCGGATGGCGAGATGGCGGCCTACATGGCGGCGCTGGAGCGGCTGATCGCCCGTGGCGACAGCCTCTACCTGCCCGGCCATGGCGCGCCGCTGGCCGAGCCCATCCGCTTCGCCCGCGCCCTGCTGGCGCACCGCGGCGCGCGCGAGGCGGCGCTGCTGGCGGCGCTGCGGGAGACCGGGCCGGCGACGGTGCCGGCGCTGGTGGAGCGGCTCTACAGTCCGATCGACCCGCGGCTGGTCGCGGCCGCCGGGCGCAGCCTGCTGGCGCATCTGCTGAAGCTGCGGGCGGAGGGGCTGGTGCGCGAGGCCGGCGAGACCTGGGTGGCGGTGTGAGCCGGGCCGGTTGCAACCCGCCCGGCCCGCGCCCATTGCTGTTCTGCCGTCCCGCCACCGGCGCGGCGGACCGAACCCCACCAGCCTGGAGCCCGCAGCATGTCCCGCCGCGCCCTCGCCCCGGCCTTTACCCTGGCCCTGATGGCCCCGATCCTCGCCGCCGCGCTCGCCTCCCCGGCGGCGGCGCAGCGCCGGCCCGCCGGGGCCGACCCGTCCTTCACGGTGGTCAACGACACCGACCGCCCGGTGGAGCATCTCTTCGCCAATCCGCCGGTGATCCGCGACTGGGGCCATGACCGGCTGGCCGAGCCGGTGCCGCCGGGCGGGCGCCGGCTGATCCGCCTCGATCCCGCCGGCGGCTGCCGGCAGGATGTGCGGGTGGTCTATGCCGGTGGCGCCGTGCAGGATCTGCGCGGCCTCGACACCTGCGCCCGGCATCTGGTGCGGCTCGGCGGCGCCGACGCGGCGGCGCAGCGCGCGCCCTATCTCTTCCTGCGCAACGAGGAGCGCCGGCCGGTCTCCCAGGTCTTCGTCTCGCCCTCCGGCCAGCCGGACTGGGGGATGAACCGCCTGACGGTCAGCCCGCTGCCGCCGGGCGCGCAGTTCCGCCTCGCCCTGCCGCCCGGGGAATGCGGCTATGACGTGAAGGTGGTCTTCTTCGATGGCATGCCGATGGAACGGCGGGGCCTCGACCTCTGCACGCGGCCGGACCTGCGCCTGCCCTAGCGCCGGCGCGGCCCCGCCTCGTTGAGCGCGAGGTTCTGCTGCGCCAGCTCGGCCGCCGCGCTGGTGGGTGCCACGGCGATGACGCGCTGCCAGTCCCGCCGCGCGCCGGCGGTATCGCCCTTGAGCTGCCACAGGATGCCACGTTCCAGCAGGCCCTCGGGATTGTCCGGGTCGAGCTTCAGCGCCGTCTGCACGGCGGTCAGTGCCTCGGCCGCGCGGTCGAGCTGGCGCAGTGCCGCGGCGCGGAACACCCAGGCATCGGCGCGGCCGCCATCGCGGCGGATCGCGTGGTCGAGATCCTGCAACGCCTCGCCGTAGCGGCCGAGCATGCCGGCGGCGACGGCGCGGTCGACCAGCAGGGCCGCGTCCTCGGGCGAGAGGCTGAGGGCCAGGGTGCTGGCGCCATAGGCGCGGTTCACGTCGCCCGCCAGCATCCAGGCCTGCGCCGCCTGGGCATAGACGGCGGCGCGGATGGCGGCCGGGGCGCCGGCGCCGGCGGCCAGCCGCTCCAGGCGCGGCGCGGCGCGCTCCGGCTCGCCCAGGGCCAGCAGGCCGAGCGCCAGGCAGTGGCGGGCGGCCTCGCCGCCGCCCTCCTCCTCCCAGCGGCTGGCGCGGGCCACGGCGCCTTCCGGGTCGGTGCGCAGGCGGGCCAGGCAGGCGTCGTAATCCGGCCCCTCGGTCAGGCGCGGCCCCTCGGTCTCGGGAGAGGGCGCCGCGGGGACCGCGCCAGGGGAAGAAGGAGGAGCCCCAGGGGGAGCCTCTGGCGGCAAGGGCAGCGCGGCCCCGGGAGCGGCGCGGCGCGGCACCTCCCGGGAAGGGGCGGCGGGCCGCTCGGCGGCGGCGGAATCCCGGTGCGGCAGGCTCCCCGCGGCGAGGGCGGCCAGCAGCAGCGTGGCGCAGGCGACGGCGAGGGTGGAGCGGAGAGACAGGCGCATCGGCCGGCAGTCTAGAGCAAAGTCCGGCCGGATGGGATCATCCGATCGGCGCCGGCCAGGGCGGCGCGCCGGTGCCAGGGCGCGGGCGGCCGGAAGCAGGGAAGGGGGAGGAGAGATGATGGACGAGCGGCGGATGGTCATCCTGGGCCTGGGCTATGCCGGGGCCGCGATCGCGCGCGCGGCGCGGCGGGCGGGCTTCGAG